>JAURFP010000035.1 GCA_030834275.1 Burkholderiales bacterium
GTCTTAGAGATGCATAAGCAAATCAATGCGAGTGGGAACGAGCAAACTCACCTCGTTTTTACAGATGGCTTTGCTGCGGTATCTATTTTTATCGAAAATCAGAAAAAGCGGGGCTTTAGGACTGGATTATCCAAAGAGGGCACGTTGAATGTATACAGGAGAGTAGTTGATGGCGATTTTGTGACAGTGATTGGTGATGCACCGGTGAGCGCCATCACGCTCATTGGGGATTCAGTTGTTTCTTCCAGATAACGTTCTTATTTAAAAGAGAGGTCTTCCGTGCGGTTGTTCGTAACTTTTCTTCTTTATATTTCCTCTGTCTCGCTCGCCGGGGCGGAATTACCGAACTTTGCTGATCTTGTTGAGCAGCAAGGAATGAAGGTCGTCAATATCAGCACTACAAAAGCGATTGACCAGCCCTCGAATATTCCAGTGCCGGAGAACGATCCTTTTTACGATTTCTTCAGGCGCTTTGCTCCTCCAGGGGGTGCCCAAGAGAGAGAGGCTAGATCGTTAGGGTCGGGGTTCATTATTAGTTCCGACGGTTTTATCTTGACTAACTCACATGTTGTAGCAGCGGCTGATGACATTCAAGTGAGGCTGAATGATAAGCGCGAGTTTTCTGCAAAACTCATTGGTGTCGATAAGCGGACGGATGTGGCCGTCATAAAAATAGATGCTAAAAATCTTCCCTTTGTCAGAACCGGTGATCCCGAGAAGTTAAGAGTCGGAGAGTGGGTCCTAGCTATCGGTTCACCGTTCGGATTTGAGAGTACGGTTACTGCGGGAATAGTAAGTGCGAAAGGTCGGTCTCTTCCTCAAGAAAACTACGTCCCATTTATTCAGACCGATGTCGCAATCAATCCCGGAAACTCTGGTGGACCGCTCTTCAACCTTGATGGTGAGGTTGTTGGTATCAACTCTCAGATTTACAGCCGTACCGGTGGTTTTATGGGGCTTTCATTTGCAATACCAATTGATGTTGCGATGGGGGTGGCAACGCAGCTCAAGGAGAGTGGGCGCGTAAAGCGAGGAAGAATTGGTGTCGTCATTCAGGAAGTAACGCCTGAGTTAGCGGAGTCTTTTGGTCTAGATCGTCCGCGTGGGGCTTTGGTCAATCGCGTTGAGCAAGGCGGGCCCGCTCACAAGGCTGGGATTGAGACCTCAGATGTCATTATCAAGTTTAATGGGGCCAATGTGGAAACTTCCAATGATTTGCCTAGAATCGTTGGCAAGACGAAACCGGGTAGTAAAGTTTCCGTAGAGATTTGGCGAGGAAAGAAATCTAAAACGCTCACGCTCGTTGTTGGGGAAATCCCAGCTGATGAGAGTGGTCCGACAATTCAAGGGGGAGTGGAGCCGTCCTCTTCTAACAAAATAGCGACAGTTGGAATCACGGTTTCTAACATTCCTATGAATGAGCTAAAAAAACGCAATCTCGAAAGTGGAGTTTTGATCGAAGCAGTATCTGGTCCCGGGGAGCGTGCGGGTTTAAGGCCCGGAGATATTGTTTTGGCTTTGAATAACGACGATATTAAGTCGGTAGATCAATTCAAGAAGTTAATGGAGAAATACGGGAACGCTAGAAGTATTGCGTTGCTCGTGCAGAGAGGAAATGGCGCAATTTATGTTCCCATTCGTCTGAGGGATAAATAAAAGGCGGTTTTCGTTCAAATGAAGGGGTGATTCCGGTAAAATCGCCTTTTCCTAGTAATTAGGCACCTCGGGTGCCTTTTTCATATGCAGCATATCCGCAACTTTTCAATAATCGCTCATATTGACCACGGGAAATCGACGCTAGCTGATCGGTTCATACAAATGTGTGGTGGGTTGAGCGACCGAGAGATGGACTCTCAGGTCCTCGATTCCATGGATCTCGAGCGTGAGCGCGGAATTACCATTAAGGCTCAAACTGCTTCATTGCAATTTAAGTCCTCTGATGGCAACACATACCAGCTCAATCTGATTGATACACCTGGACACGTCGATTTTTCGTATGAAGTGTCCCGCTCGCTATCTGCGTGTGAGGGCGCATTATTGGTAGTCGATGCGTCACAGGGTGTGGAGGCACAAACGGTCGCAAATTGTTATACCGCAATCGAACTGGGCGTTGAGGTTATTCCAGTTCTTAACAAGATTGATTTGCCGTCTGCCGACCCTGACCGAGTCAAGGGGGAAATAGAAGATATTATAGGGGTTCCATCTGCAGATGCGTTAACCACGAGCGCGAAAACAGGATTAGGAGTTATTGAGGTACTCGAAAATCTAATCAAAAAAGTCCCACCGCCGGTTGGCTCCGTTGAGGCTCCTCTCAAAGCGTTGGTAATCGATTCTTGGTTCGATAACTATGTTGGTGTAGTCATGCTAGTGCGAGTCGTCGATGGCGTTTTAAAACCAAAAGACAAGATACTTTTGATGTCAAACAAAACCACCCACCAATGTGAGCAAGTCGGCGTTTTTTCGCCGAGATCGGTCGCGAGGGAACGCTTATCCGCGGGTGAAGTGGGTTTTGTGATTTCAGGAATCAAAGAGCTAAAGGTCGCAAAGGTGGGGGATACCATTACGCTTGCGAGCCGACCAGCGGAAAAACCCCTATTAGGATTTAAGGAAGTTAAGGCTCAAGTTTTTGCTGGACTTTATCCAGTTGAGTCAAATGAGTATGAAGCCCTGCGGGAGGCGCTTGAAAAACTACAGTTGAATGACTCAAGCCTTCATTTTGAAGCGGAAACTTCGCAAGCTCTGGGTTTTGGTTTCAGGTGCGGTTTCCTTGGGTTACTTCACTTGGATATTGTTCAAGAGCGCTTAGAACGTGAATATGGAATGAACCTGATAACGACAGCGCCAACTGTTGTGTATCAAGTGTTAATGAAAGATGGAAGTGTCGTTGAAGTTGAAAATCCCTCAAGGCTTCCGGATCAAGGAAAAATAGAAGAAATTCGAGAACCGATTATTACAGCATCAATTCTTTTGCCTCAAGATTATGTTGGTCCCGTCATGACTTTATGTAATAACAAGCGAGGCACACAAAGAAATATGCAGTACATGGGAAGACAGGTGATGTTGACCTATGAATTGCCTTTGAACGAGGTTGTTTTAGATTTCTTTGATAAATTAAAGTCTGTCTCTCGAGGCTATGCTTCGCTTGATTATGAGTTTAAGGAGTTCCGATCTGACGATTTGTGCAAGCTCGATATCTTGATTAATGGCGACAAAGTCGACGCTTTGTCGCTCATCGTTCATCGTTCAACGTCTCAATCAAGAGGGAGAGAACTGGCGGCTAAGATGCGGGGGCTGATTCCAAGGCAAATGTTCGATATTGCAGTTCAGGCGGCGATCGGATCAAACATCGTGGCGCGAGAAAACGTAAAGGCGCTACGTAAAAATGTTTTGGCGAAATGCTATGGCGGAGACATCACTCGAAAGAAGAAGTTGTTGGAGAAGCAAAAGGCCGGCAAACGACGCATGAAGCAAGTTGGATCCGTCGAGATACCACAGGAGGCTTTTTTGGCTATTCTCCAAGTTGACGGAAAGTAGCACTAAAGGATAGATGATATGAAATTTGCTTTATTGATGTTTGGCTTATTAACACTGACTGGGTTAGTTTGGTTAGTGGATAAGTTTGTCTTAGCGCAAAAGCGCGGAGACAAAAAGGAGCCATGGTGGGTCGAGTATTCAAAAAGCTTTTTCCCCGTAATATTGATAGTGTTTTTACTACGCTCATTCCTCGTTGAGCCATTTAAAATTCCCTCAGGGTCGATGATTCCTACTCTCCTCGTAGGGGACTACATTCTTGTTAGCAAGTCTAGTTATGGAATTAGATTGCCCATACTGAATAAGAAGATTCTTGGGACGGGCGATATTGACAGAGGAGATATCGTTGTCTTCAGATATCCGCGGGATCCCTCACTCGATTATATAAAGCGGATTGTCGCGTTGCCTGGAGATGTTATCGAATATCGAAATAAACGACTCACTATTAATGGCCAGTTATTAGAAACTGAGAGATTAGATGATTATCAACATGCTGAGGGAATCTCCCCGGCAATGGTATGGCAGTTCTCGGAGGTAATTGGAGACGTTGAGCATAAATTGCTCGTTGAACCAGAGGAGCCGACAGTTCGATTGGTTGGTGTGCGTCAATTTGAAAATCGGGATAAGTGCGTATACAGTGACTCTGGGCTCGTATGTAAAGTCCCTGAAGGCCATTACTTCGCAATGGGAGACAATAGAGATTCAAGTTCTGATAGCCGGTATTGGGGATTCGTTCCTGATGAAAATATTGTTGGAAGAGCTTTCATGGTTATTTGGAACTCTGCTGAGGTCTCTCGCGCGGTTACTTGGCTCAAGTAATTCGAGTCGTTGCGTCGAACAAACCGCTTTGGTAGCAAGCTTATGAAAGATTTAGAGCATAAACTCAACTATCAATTTAAAAATCCAGATCTCTTGCTAGAGGCCTTAACGCATCGATCTTACGGTGCTACAAATAATGAACGCCTAGAGTATCTTGGGGATGCGGCGCTAAACTTAATCATCGCGAATTACTTATTTCGGACGTTTCCCGATCTCGTCGAGGGAGAAATGACGCGGGTTCGAGCCGTATTGGTAAATCAAGACGGATTATCGAGGGTTGCGCGTAACCTTGATATCGGAAGTCACATCAAGCTTGGAGGCGGGGAGGTCAAAACTGGTGGGGCAGAAAGAGCCTCTATTCTAGCGGATGCCTTGGAGGCGATTGTAGGTGCGCTCTACATCGATTCCGGATTCGAAAATGCAGAAACCGTCGTTTTGGGTATGTATTCTGAGATATTGCAGGGTATTGATCCGCAAGATGTAGCTAAAGACTCTAAAACGCTTCTCCAGGAATACCTGCAGGCTAAAAAATTTAAACTGCCTATCTATAATGTTGTTGAGGTTTCCGGTGAGGCGCATGAGCAGCACTTTGTGGTTGACTGCGTCTTAGGAGAGCTTAAGGTGAGTGCTCAAGGATCTGGCGTGAGCCGTAAAAGTGCGGAGCAAGCTGCGGCCAGAGAGGTTTTAAAGCTTATTGAGACACGATGAGTTCAGGTGATTGTAACTAGAAAAAATGCAAAAAGTCTCTGATCAAGATGAAGCTGCAACCTCTTTTCGGGTAGGTTCTACTGCAATTGTCGGACGTCCAAATGTAGGGAAGTCGAGTATTCTCAATCGGCTACTTGGTATGAAGCTCAGCATTGTTTCCAAAAAAGCGCAAACGACTAGACATAGAATACTGGGGGTTTATTCAGATGATGAGTCCCAAATTCTTTTCCTCGATACGCCGGGGTTTCAATTACGCCATACCTCATTATTAAATAGCGCGATGAATCGGTCAGTATCAAGTACGATATCCGAGGTTGATGTCTTGATATTTGTTTTAGAGTATCCACTCGTCGAGCACGATGATTTAAAACTGCTAGCGATGATTCCCGACGGCCTTCGCGTGATATGCGCGATAAGTAAAACGGATAAAGCAAGAAATACAAATGAAGTTTTACCATTCATCACTAAAGTAAATGAGTTATACGCGTTTGAGGACATCGTGCCTACGAGCGCTATGAAGTCCGAGGGAATCGGTAATTTAATAAACGTAGTTAAAGGTAAGTTGCCTTTTCGGGATCTTGTTTATCCGGAAGATGAAATTACGGATCGGCCTGAGCGATTTTTCGCTGCTGAAATTATCCGTGAAAAACTTTTTCAATTGATGGGTGAAGAGATACCCTACGGAGTAACCGTAGAAATTGAGGAGTTCGAGATCAAGGAAGGTCTCAGACGAATTGGCGCGACGATTATCGTTTCGAAAAATGCGCACAAGGGAATGATTATCGGAGCAGGAGGAAGCAAACTCAAAGTCATCGGTACTAAGGCGAGGCTCGATATGGAGCGATTTTTCGATGGAAAGGTTTTCTTACGGCTTTGGGTGAAGGTTAAAAAGGGCTGGATGGATGATGGTCAATTGGTTAAACAATTTGGGTACGATTAAGTACGGGCATGTCCTCTAAACGTATAACGGGGGAGCCGGCTTTTGTATTGCATACCTATGCTTACAAAGAAACCAGCCTAATCGTTGAGTTGTTCACGAGAACTTATGGTCGTGTTGGAGTTCTTGCCAAGGGCGCGAGACGACCCAAGTCCAGTCAACGCGGTGTCTTAAATCTTTTTCAGCCGATCGTTGTCGGATGGGGTGGACGGGGTGAACTCAAAACGCTTTACGAGGCTGACTGGCGTCCTGGAGGTAAAGTTCCTCCTGGCTCGACGCTTATTAGTGGTTACTATTTGAATGAATTGCTACTCAAATTAATGATGCGCGAAGATCCGCATGAAGATCTGTTTGATGCCTATGAGAGAATCGTCTTTGATTTTAGCTCCAATGATGTGCATATTGAAAAGTCATTGAGACGATTTGAAAAATTCTTACTCCAAGAATTGGGGTATGGATTGGATCTCACGATGGACGCTAAAACGCGTACCCTGGTCGACCAAAATGCTCTTTATACTTATGTCATTGGCCGCGGGCCGGTGAGGATATCCGAGACGGCTAAGGTTGAGGTGAAGTTACTTGGTCGAGTATTAATGGATATAGCTGACGACAAATATGACGACGTATCGACTCTTTCCCAGAGCAAGCAACTGATGCGATTTGTGATAAATCATTACTTGGGTAACAAATCTTTACACACGAGAAAACTTATTCTTGATTTACAGGCCACCTAGAAAATGCGAACTCGACTGAGTGTAAACGTAAATAAGATTGCGCTGCTGCGAAATTCAAGGGATAACAATAATCCAGATGTGGCGTCTCTAGCGAAGATTGCCCTAAAAGCCGGGGCGCATGGCATCACCATCCACCCAAGGCCAGATGAGCGTCATATCAAGGCGTCTGACGTCCCAATATTGGGTGACGTGGTCAGGGGTTTCGACCAGGCGGAATTTAATATTGAGGGCAATCCGTTTCATCAACTAATGAATTTGGCTCGGGAGTATCGGCCTCATCAGTGTACATTGGTGCCCGACGAAGAGGATGCAAAAACATCGAATTGTGGATGGGATTGTGAACGGGATTATTCGAAATTATCTCCCGTTGTGGCCGAATTAAAAAAACTAAATATCCGCGTGAGTCTATTCATGGATCCGAATCCAATCCAAATGAGAATAGCCAAGGATTTGGGAGCAGATAGGATAGAGCTCTACACTGAGGCTTATGCCTCGGCTTACAATACAAGACAAAGGGCGGACGTCACCTCTCGTTATCGTGACGCTTCGTTGGCTGCGATTGAGGCGGGTCTCGAGGTAAATGCCGGTCATGATCTTGACCTTGGTAACTTGTCTTATTTTCTATCAGAAGTCCCTTTAATCCAGGAGGTGTCGATAGGGCATGCGTTAACCGCTGATGCGTTAGAGAGGGGGATGTCTCGAGTTGTTGTGGAGTATTTAGAGGCTATCCAAAAGGGAAACATCGAATGATCTTTGGTATCGGTGTTGATGTTTTGGATATCACCCGCATAGAGAAATTACTCGCAAAGTACGAATCCAGATTTATTGACCATCTTTTGACTGCTTTGGAGAAAGAGCAGTACGCTGATACTAATCGAGGGGTCCATTATTTGGCCACACGCTTCTCGGGAAAGGAGGCGATTTCGAAGGCGTTGGGAACAGGCTTGAGGAAACCCATGACTCTTCACGCGGTTAGCATCCTCAACGATCTTGTCGGTAAACCTGAGCTAGTTTTTGATAAGACACTAGATAAATTTTTGCGCTCTCGCGAAGTTAATAGGATTCACATTTCTTTTAGCCACGAGGGTTCACTTCTTACCTCCTTTGCGGTGGCCGAGTGCGCTTGATTTGAGCTATGGCGGGTGTGCTTATTGATATAGAGGGAACTAAATTAACCGATCTCGATAAAGGGCGGTTGGCAAACCCTGCGTGTGTGGGGGTTATTTTTTTCTCACGCAATTATGTCTCGAGAGAGCAAATTAAAGATGTTATTCGGGAAATACGAGAACTCAGGAGTGATCCACTTCTAGTGTGCGTCGATCAGGAGGGCGGACGGGTTCAACGCTTTCGGGAGAGTTTTACGCGGATTCCACCAATGGCTTATGTTGGTCAAATCTGGGATAAGGAGCAAAAGCAAGGAGTTGAGCTCTCTCGCGCCCTCGGAGTTATTCTTGGCTCAGAGTTACGTGAGATTGATGTGGATCTTACTTTTGCGCCAGTACTGGATCTTAATCGAGAAAATAGTTCCGTGATTGGAGATCGATCATTTCACCGAGACCCAGAAGTGGTAACGCTATTGGCTGAACAGTTTATGTTAGGTCTTAGAGAAGTTGGAATAAGGTCTGTGGGAAAACATTTTCCTGGACACGGGGGTATATCTGAAGACACCCACACTGAGCAGGCGATCGACCTGCGGAGTTTTAAGGAGATTGATGCGGAGGATCTGCGACCCTTTAGGGTTCTATCGCGAAATCTAGATGGCGTTATGCCAGCTCATGTTACGTTTCCGGATCTTGATTCTAATCCAGCATGTTTTTCTTCAGTTTGGTTAAAGGATGTACTTAGGGAAGCCTTGGGTTTTAAAGGTTTGGTGTTTAGCGATGATTTATCCATGCATGCCGCGACCCAAGTGGGGCCACCCGTTATTAGAGCAAACAAAGCAGTTGAGGCTGGTTGTGACGTAGTGTTGGTGTGCAATGCCCCGGACGATGCCGACGCGGTACTTAGCGCGTTTGGGGCGTCTGTCTCTCTATCAGGCGGTCTGCCAGCGTTATGGGGAGCGAAGATGACTGGAGCTGGCGATGGGCTAGAGGCTCTAGTGGATAGCTCTCGCGAGCTTCTGAGAAAGGCTGGCTGGAGAGGTTAGCGTGGTCGAAGAGAGATAGTGTGTTTTTTTTGCCACATACCCCATAAAAAACCACAAAAAAAAATTAGAAGGAATAGAATTCGCGCGCCCGCTAATTATTTTTTTGAAAGGAGTCAGGGGTGCGTAATTTATTGGTTCTTCTTGGTATCGTATTTTTTCTAACCGCATGTGGTCAAAAAGAGGAGGAGGCTGTAGCTCCTGCTTCTGAGCCAGCTGCTACTGAGCAGTCTTCAGAGGAGCAGTCAACTGATTCTGCAACAGAGGAATCTTCTTCAGAAGAGAGCTCTAGCGAGTCTGACTCTAAGGAGTAAGCAGCAAATTACCCAATCGACAGATTGGAAATAAAAAAACGGGAACTTTGGTTCCCGTTTTTTTATGAAGTGGCTTGGGATAAAAATGAGCGCACTAGGTCGAGGCGATGAGTTTTTCAGCTAGAGCGCTCCATGTATTCTCCGCTATCGGTATTCACTTTTATCTTCTCTCCGCTTTCCACAAATTGTGGGACCATCACCGTAATACCGGTCTCCATCGTGGCAGGCTTATAGGATCCGGTCGCAGTCGCACCTTTTATCCCTGGTTCGGTTTCAGTGATCGTAAGCACAACCGACGCGGGAAGTTCGATTCCAATGGGGCGTTCGTTATACATGTTAATTTTTACATCCCCGTTAGGGAGTAAAAATCCGGCCTGTCCCTCCAAGAAATCTGACGGTATATTTAACTGGTCAAAGGATTCCTGGTCCATGAATACGTAATTATCACCATCTTGGTAGAGGTACTGCATGTCACGTGTTTCAACAAAAGCACGTTCGATTTTTTCATCGGTGCGGATACGCTCATTTCGTTTGGTTCCCACTTCGACGTCCTTCATTTCGACCTGCATAAAAGCGCCACCCCGTCCCCCGACATGAACATGATAGGATTTAAGAACGCGCCAAACGCGCTTGTCCATTTCGATTAGATTTCCTACTCGAATTTCGGTTGCCAATACTTTTGCCACAATTGTCTCTCTATAACATTTTTGAAGGGCGGATTTTACACTGAAAAGGTCAACCAAGGAGTTGTTAAGTTTTGCCAAAAATTAAAGATACATTTAGTGATTCCTGCGTTCGATGCGATCGTCTTGCCTCTTTTTTGAGTGAAATCCGAGCAACTGAACCCTCTTATTTTGCTAAGCCTGTTCCGTCGTTTGGATCTGAACGTCCTAAAATTTTAGTGGTGGGGTTGGCTCCCGGGATGCATGGTGCAAATCGAACCGGGAGACCGTTTACTGGAGATTATGCGGGAATCTTACTTTATGAAACATTGCATAAATTTGGATTCTCGAATAAGTCTGAGTCAGTCAACAAAACCGATGGTTTAACGTTAATTGATATTCGAATTACTAATGCCGTTCGATGTCTCCCTCCTCAGAATAAACCGACTGGTGAGGAGGTTAAAAACTGTAATAAATTTTTGCTGGAGGAGATAAGTCGAGTTAAAAAGAACGGAGTTATCTTGGCTCTAGGGGGGGTGGCACACGGAGCTTGTTTGCGGGCCTTAGAATTAAAGCCAACGCTTTTTCCATTTGGGCATGAATCCCTGCATCAATTGCCAAATGGTTTGAGTTTATTGAGTAGTTATCACTGTTCTCGATATAACACCCAAACAAAACGATTGACGGAATCTATGTTTCACGCGGTTTTCGAGAAGGCAAAAAGCCTTGTATCGTAGAGGCACCCTCCTAAAAAAATGATAACCAAGTCAAATAAAAAACAAAAGTTATCGTTTGATGGCAAGGCTTTTTCGAAAACGCTACCTGAGTTGCCAGGCGTCTATCGCATGACTGGAGAAGGGGAGGCGGTCTTGTATATTGGCAAGGCGATCAGTTTAAAAAAACGTGTCAGTTCTTATTTTCGGGAATCTTCAAATCTGTCTCCTCGCATTCGATTGATGATTGCTCAAGTTAAAGATATTGAAATAACCGTGACACGATCTGAGTCCGAAGCATTAATCCTGGAAAATAGTCTTATAAAAAGTCTGAAACCAAAATACAACATTCTTTTTCGTGATGACAAATCGTATCCCTATGTCGTATTGACTCATCACAAGTTTCCTAAACTAGGGTCTTATCGTGGCTCGCTTGCTAAAAGACATCAGTATTTCGGTCCATTCACGAACACTTATGCTGTGCGAGACAGCATCAGTTTGTTACAGAAGGTTTTTAAGCTTCGAACGTGCGAGGATAGTGTATTTACGAATCGTTCAAGACCGTGTTTGTTATTTCAAATACAGAGGTGTTCAGGGCCTTGTGTGAAGGCGATTAATGACGATCAATACCAAATAGAAGTTAAGAACGCGGCGATGTTCTTGAACGGAAAAGAAAACGAGTTAATGCAAACGTTAGAGCACTCAATGACTCATTTCTCGATGGCCCAGGAATATGAAAAAGCCGCTGAAATTCGTGACCAAATTCGTTCTCTATCGCGCGTGCGGGAAACCCAGTTTGTCACGACTAAACGTGAGGGCGGTATTGATGTGATCGCTGCTTCGTCCCATGAAGGTGTCATAGGTATCAATCTCACTATGATTCGTAATGGGGCGCATCGCGGTGATAAGGTGTTTTTTCCTCAGCACGCGACGGTTGGCGATGAGGTAGAGGCTATCGAAGCATTTGTTGCTCAACACTACGAATCGGGTGAGGTGCCTGAGGAAATTCTTCTTAGTCACGCGATCCAGGAGAAATTTTTTACTAATGCGCTGGCAGGGGATAAGACGCGAAAGATAAAAATAACTTCTAACCCCTTAGGAGAACGTCGAGTTTGGTTGGCAATGGCGACGAAAAACGCGCGGGTTGCAATAGAGACCCGTTTGCAATCTAGAGAGGCTCAGTCTGAGAGGGCGCTGTCTCTTCAGCACGAGCTTAGCTTAGAAGGAGCGATATCTAGAATCGAATGTTTTGATATCAGTCATATGATGGGAGAGGCTACTGTGGCCTCTTGCGTCGTTTACGACGAGGGGAAAATGCAGTCCAGTGAATACCGTCGATTTAATATAGACGAAATCAAAGGAGGCGATGACTATGCTGCGATCAAGAACGTTGTTACGCGGAGATACAAGCGAGCAATCGAGAACGGAGGTCGTCTGCCAGATTTAATTCTCATCGATGGTGGGAAAGGGCAGGTCTCTGCAGCACAGGAGGCCTTATTGGATGTCGGGTTTTCAGGAGTGTATTTGGTTGGGGTAGCAAAAGGAGAAGAGCGAAAGGCTGGGAAGGAACAGCTAATACTAGCTTGGACTGGAGAGATTTTAAGTTTGGGGGAACGATCCCCAGGATTACATTTAATTCAGCAAATTCGAGACGAGGCACATCGATTCGCAATTCAAGGGCATAGAAAACGTAGAGCTAAAAAAAGAAATCGATCTTCTCTCGAGGATATCGAGGGAATAGGTGCAAAGAGGCGTCAGCGGCTACTTGCTCAATTTGGTGGGGTGCGAGAGGTATCTGCCGCGAGTGTCGATGAGATTGCTAAAGTCGATGGTATTAGCCGAAAACTTGCGGAATTAATTTATAAGCAGCTACACTGAGGCGGATGTTTACTTCAATCCCAAATTGGCTCACGTGGATTCGGATACTGATGATCCCGCTACTCGTTGGTACCTTTTATGTTGGCAACGAAGTTCTTGACCCTCATGAAAAAAACATATTTGCAACTTTGGTGTTTTTAGTAGCTGCGCTTACCGATTGGCTGGACGGTTTTTTGGCGAGAATTCTTGGTCAAACCTCTAAATTCGGTGCTTTTTTAGATCCGGTTGCCGACAAGCTTATGGTGACTGCAGCGCTCATTTTGCTAGTTTATCTAGATCGGGTTGGGTTATTTATAGCGATGATTATCATTGGTCGTGAAATCGCTGTGTCAGCTCTGAGGGAATGGATGGCGATCTTGGGGGAAACCAAAAGTGTCGCGGTTTCTTTGCTGGGAAAGATCAAAACGGTTGTTCAAATGCTCGCAATTTTGATGCTCTTATATAAAGACCCGATATTCGGTTTACCAACTTTTGAGCTTGGTACTTGGTTGGTTTATGCGGCGACGATTTTGACGCTTTGGTCTATGTTTTACTATCTTAAACGGGCGCTTCCGTTGATTAAAAATGGGTAGCTTTTGTCGTTGAATTTATTTGGTTTTTCTCATTTGGGCGAACACTAAAAAGGGCCGTTTTCCTTGACAAATCATGGGTTCGCTCTATAATCCTCCACCTTAATTGCGGGAATAGCTCAGTTGGTAGAGCGCAACCTTGCCAAGGTTGAGGTCGCGAGTTCGAGCCTCGTTTCCCGCTCCAGGATCCCAAGGGGAAATGGAGTCCTAAGCTGAATTATCAGATCAGGACCATTTTCCCTTTTTAGTTTTCTGCGGATGGATCTTTCTGTGAGATTTACCCGCGATAGGACTGTCCAAAGTATAAACGGGCGGGATGGCAGAGTGGTTATGCAGCGGCCTGCAAAGCCGTGGACGCCGGTTCGATTCCGACTCCCGCCTCCAAAACTTGGGCAGTTTTGCGTAAGAAGGTGCGCCCGGGTGGCGAAATTGGTAGACGCACGGGACTTAAAATCCCGGGCCCCTCAAAGGCGTGCCGGTTCGATTCCGGCCCTGGGCACCACTTCAACATTTCGCTTTATTCCGTTGTATTTAATAAATTTTTTTATAAGCTCCAATTTTATAGTTTCTCTAACTAGCCCCATCGGTCTTTATCACTTATCCTATTTCCGACACAAATAATTGCGTGCAGGGTTCCCTGCGTAAATCAGAGGTGGATATGTCGAATATTTCTTATGATGTAGTAATCGTTGGGGGAGGCTCGGCAGGGGTTGGATTGGGCGCCAGTTTGCGTAACCGGGATAGTAGTCTTTCGATAGCGATTGTCGATCCCTCCGAATTTCATTTTTATCAACCTTCCTGGACGCTAGTGGGCGCAGGCTCGTTCTCCCAGAGCGCGAGCCGTAGACCAATGTCTTCGGTTATTCCTGCTGGCGTTGATTGGATTAAAGGTGAGGCACAATCTTTCGATGCTGACGCGAATACCGTAAATGTTTCTGGGCTTGGTGAGGTCCAGTACAAATTTTTATGTCTTGCTCCTGGTTTAATGCTTAACTGGGAGGCGGTAGAAGGACTTCAGGAGACCTTAGGAAAAAATGGGGTGACGTCAAATTACAGTTATGAACATGCTCCGTATACCTGGGAATTGGTAAAAAGTTTAGGAAGTGGTAAGGCAATATTTACACAACCGCCTCTACCATTTAAGTGTCCAGGTGCTCCTCAGAAAGCGGCTTACTTGAGCTGTAGTGATTGGAAAAATAGAGGGGTTTTAAATAACATTTCTGTTGAATTAAATAATGCTGGCGCGGCCTTATTTGGCGTTAAGGAGTTTGTCCCGGCGCTCATGGAGTACGTTGAGTCGTATGGCATTGATTTAGTTTTCTCAAGTAATCTCATTAAGGTTGATGGATCATCAAAAACCGCCACCTTTGAAGTGAAAGATGCAGATGGGAATGCCTCTCGGGTTGAGAAAAAATTCGATATGTTGCATGTATCTCCACCGCAGTGTGCTTTGCCGTTTATGAAGGCGAGTCCATTTGTAAATGAGGGCGGTTGGGTTGATGTCGATCAATTTAGTATGCAGCATGTTAAATATAAGAATGTGTTTGGCTTGGGTGACGCTTGTTCTACTCCAAATTCAAAGACGGCGGCTGCGGCGCGTAAACAAATTGTGTGTGTGGCTGAGAATTTGCTTGCGACTCGAGCTGGAAAAGAGGTTGCAACTAGATATGACGGCTATGGGGCATGCCCACTAACGGTCGAGCATGGTAAAGCGGTACTGGCGGAGTTCGGCTACGGTGGGAAATTGCTGCCGACATTTGGTTG
>JAURFP010000036.1 GCA_030834275.1 Burkholderiales bacterium
GCATTGAGATTGGTGAACCCGCACCCGCACTTAAGGGCACCCTATTCTCCGGAAAACACTTCGACCTCTCCCAGCAAAAAGGCAAAGTGGTGATGATAAATTTCTACTCGAGTTTCTGCAAATTCTGTGCTTATGAGATCGGAAATATTGAAACATACGTGGAAGAAAATAAATCGCGCGGACTGGTTTTTTTAGCAATCGGAGTCGATGATAAAAAAGATACTGAACGAGTTCGAGGAATCCTCGAGACCTATAACCTAGATGGACTCATGGCCATGGACCTCGAGGAGAACGGATTCAATAACACTTACCCCACCCCCACGACCTTTTTAGTCGATCGATCGGGGACACTTGTTTTCCGATCCAAGGGTGCGAAAATGCCCTCGTGGTTTAGAAACTACGTGGGCCCCTTATTGAAATAGGCTCCAAAAAACTTCAGGGCAGCGGGTTTTCAAGACATAAACGTAGAGCGATATTGCCTCGCTCATATGCATCGCTTTGCAGCGGCACGTCCTCGAATCCAAAGGATCGGTAAAGCTTCAAGGCAGGCGCGAGTTTCGTGCTCGAGATTATTTCTAATGTGCTAGCGCCCCGCGATCTTGCTCGAGCAATGATTTCAACCATCATCAATCGGCCAATTCCCTGCCCTTGCAGATCCTTTCTAACGGCCATTTTTGAAACCTCAAAAACGCCCTCACCATGTTTTAAGAGGCCACAACATCCGACAACTTGTTTGTCCAATAGCGCCATCACAATCGCCCCTCCGGAATCAATGAACTCTGTCCTCGGATTATTTAAAAGATCTTTATCAAGATCCTCAACAAAAAAAAATTCATTGATCCATTCCAGGTTTAGATCGCGGAACGCTTCTGCGTGATCGAGGTCCACGAAATCGACGATGGTTAGTTGGGGCAGCATTTTCTGATCTTAAAGGCTATATGTTAGAGTTTCGCGACAGTATATTTTCGTTCAAAAGATAATAATCTTAACTTTACCCTCGGTGTAATCATCTGGATATGAAAACGCAAGTTGCAATTATCGGTTCTGGTCCTGCCGGCCTTCTGCTCGGCCAACTACTTCACCTGTCCGGTATCGATGCGGTAATAATTGAGCAAAAAAATAGAGATTATATTTTGCAGAGAATTCGAGCAGGTGTTCTCGAGCAAGGAACAGTTTCGATTCTTGATAGGGCCCGAGTCAGCGAGCGCCTGCATCGAGAGGGATTGGTGCACACGGGATTCGATGTTTGTTTTGCTGGTCAAAGACAACGGCTCGACCTAGAAAAATATGCTGATGGAAAAACGGTAGTGGTATACGGACAAACGGAGATCACCCGAGATATGATGGATGCCCGAGAGGCATCTGGCGCTATCACAGTCTACGATGCTGAGAATGTCGCGATTCACGACTTCGAATCAGATCACCCCCGTGTTACTTACACGAAAGACGGAAAAGATTTTCAGTTGACGTGTGACTTCATCGCCGGTTGCGATGGATTTCACGGAGTGAGCCGTAAAAGCGTCCCAACCAGCGCAATAAAAACCTTCGAGAAGATTTACCCGTTTGGCTGGATCGGCGTCCTGTCTGAAACAAAACCAGTTTCGGATGAGCTGATCTACGCTAACCATGAATCCGGATTTGCCTTGTGTAGTATGCGGTCACCCACAAGGAGTCGTTGCTACGTACAGTGTGCTTTAACGGACACCATCGAAGACTGGCCAGAAGAAAAATTCTGGAAAGCGTTGAAACAAAAGCTTGATCCAGAAACTGCTGCTGACCTAGAAACTGGCCCTGCGATTGAGAAAAGTATTGCCCCACTCCGAAGTTTTGTCACCGAACCAATGCGGTTCGGATCGCTGTTTTTAGCGGGGGATGCGGCGCATATTGTCCCGCCGGCTGGAGCGAAAGGGATGAACCTAGCAGCGAGCGATATTCACTACTTATCGAATGCTCTGATTGAACATTACACCTCTGGAAAAAAAGATAAAGTAAGTCTCGACCAGTACTCACACAAAGCGTTGGCTCGCGTTTGGAAGACAGAGCGATTCTCTTGGTGGATGACGAGCCTGCTACACACCCTTCCTGAGAATGGAGAACTCGGAACAAAACTACAACGCGCAGAGTTAGAGTACGTGTTTCAGTCCGACGCCGCCCAAGCCATGTGGGCTGAAAATTATGTCGGACTTCCGCTATAAAATCACATCAGCCCCTGCATATCTCCATCAACGCTGAGCGCTTGCCCAGAGATTGTCTTCCCGAGTGGAGAGACGATAAAAGCGATCAAATCAGCAATTTGCTGTGGGTCGATGAGCTCTTTTATGGAGGCCATTGATAACCATGTCTGCGTAAATTCCTCAAATGTTTTACCCGCGATTTTCGCCTTCTCTGAAATAACACTACGGATTCTCTCGCCATCAACGGGTCCCGGCAAAATTGCGTTACACCGGATACCGTACTTTCCAAGCTCCATCGAGAGTGACTTCGTAAAACCTACCACCCCCCACTTCGCAGCCGAATAGGGTGCGCGGTTCGGAAACCCAAACTTGCCCGCAGCCGATGACAAATTAACGATAGACGGATTTTCAGATTTTTTTAGATGATCAACTACTAGGCGAGCGCAATTGAATTGGCCCGTCAAGCAGACTTGTATACATCGATCCCAATCTAGCGGATCGATCTCATGAAACAAACCAGTGGGTCCTGCAATTCCTGCATTATTCACTAAGCAATCGAGCCCACCGAGAAAATTGGTCGCCTCAGAGACCATGCCCGCAACTTGTGATCTATCGGACACATCGCATACTCCAGTTCGAACAGTTGGAAGTTTTTCTTTCGCGGCCGATAGCGCCGAGGTATCGATATCGCAGATATAGACATTTGCGCCCTCGTTGACTAACCTCTCCGTAATATTTAAACCGATTCCATTTGCTCCAGCGGTGACGATCACTTTGGCACCCTTCAACTTGAGATCCACACTTACCCCCTTCGGTTGCATTTCAAATTAAGCGTGCCAGTGTAAACGATTTGCATAAGCCCAATTTAAAAGTCAGCTCTTGGTTTTGGTAGACCATATTTTAAGAAAAGCATACACTCCGAACCTTCGTTTGATACACCGACATGGAAACAGTCGTGCTTAAAGTTAAAAATTAAACTTATGGAAAATACTGTAAGACATGACTACAAGATCATAGGGCTTATCGGCCTCGGCCACGGCACATCTCATTTCTTTCATCTAATACTTCCCCCTCTATTTCCTTGGATCAAACTTGAATTTGGGTTAAGCAACGCGGAGCTTGGGTTACTCATGACTGCCTTCTTCGTTGTATCCGGTCTAGGACAAATACTCGCTGGATTTGTCGTTGATCGTTTTGGGGCAGTCAGTTCGATCATCGCGGGTTTAGGGCTAAGTGGTGTTGCCTCAATAGGTTTTTCCTTGAGCGATACCTATGGTTCGCTACTTGCATGCGCAGCGATTGCCGGATTAGGTAACAGCGTCTTTCATCCAGCTGATTATTCTCTACTCAATAAAAAAGTGAACCCCACAAGGCTTGGGCACGCATATAGCGTTCACGGTATTTCAGGAGCGTTGGGTTGGGCAGCAGCACCAATATTTCTCGTTGGGTTCGCGACGCTCTTCGATTGGAGAACGGCAGTAGCGATGAGTGCAATCGTTGCATTTGTGGTGCTTGCTACCTTATTTATAAATCTACGATCTGAGGAAATCAGCGACCGCTCAAAATTCAAGTTTGAAAATCAAAAAATGCAGCCTGGTTTAGCATTTCTAAAATTGAAGTGTATTTGGATGTGTTTTGGTTTCTTTTTAATTTCCGCACTTGCTTTCGGGGGAATTCAGAGTTTTGCACCACTTGCAATTGGAGAGGTGTATGCAGTCCCACATGCCTTAGCGATTGGAGGCGTCACCGCATACATGATTTCCAGTGCAGTAGGCTTATTTTTTGGGGGATTTCTAGCTTCCGGTAAATATCCGCACGACAAAATCATCGGTGTCTCATTATCAATCGCAGGCTTGACCGCTATATTTTTATCATTTGGCTTTCTGGGAGGGTGGTCAGTTATTCCACTTATGGCAGTAATTGGTTTCGGTGCTGGACTTGTCGGCCCCTCCAGAGACCTACTAGTCAGGTCAGCAACGCCAAAAGGGGCAACCGGTCGGGTTTACGGTGTCGTATATTCCGGGTTAGACGTTGGCATAGCATTGGCACCCCCAATCTTCGGGCTTGTCATGGACTTGCACCATCCAGCATGGATTCTCGTCATGATCGGAATATTCCAAATAACCGCGATTGCGGCGGCTATCGGTGTTAAGCAGCAGGGAGTAGCGAACGTCTTAACTACCTCATAAATCCTGATGCCGAAAACAATTTTTTGTATCGAGATCCGAGTAGAAATACCATTCTCAGCGCTATGAACTAAACTAAAACAACTTTACTGAACGAAAAGATAACAAAATGAAAATTACTGAATTAGAGGTACACATACTAAGGGCCCCCGACACGGGTCGACCCCATTGGGTTAGCCACTTCATCGTTCCTCGCGCGAATGAAATTTTGGTTCGAATGAAAACCGACGAAGGGATTGAGGGCTTTGGTATCGCGACGAGCTACACCCCGATCGAGGCTGCCGTTCACTGCTTCAAAACTGGCATTGGAGAAAAAATTATTGGAGCAGATCCTCTTGCTCCTGAAAAATTATTTCAACAACTATTTAGCCTCACCTACTCGCGCATCGCTCACGAAAAGGGATGGGGTAAAGAGGCATTGATGCGCATTAGCGCGGCAGTAGACATTTGCTGCTGGGACATCATAGGTAAAACTGCGAACTTGCCCCTCTACAAAATTTTTGGAGGATACAGAGACGAAGTTCCTTGCTATGTCACCTGCGCATATTATCGAGACGGAAAAGACTTATTGGAGCTCAAAGACGAGATTCAGATGCTCAAAGAACAAGGCCACAGGGGATTTAAAGCGAAAGCCGGGGGAGTTGCGCTCAAAGAGGACATTGAAAGATTGGAGGTAGTTAGAGAGACCATTGGTTGGGAACATGACCTGATGGTTGACGTCAACAGAGGTTGGGATCTTCAAACCGCTATTGAGGGCGCACGATTAATTGAACCCTTAAAACCACGATGGCTAGAGGAGCCAGTGAGGTGGGCGGATGATAGAAGAGAGTTACAAATACTATCCTCTAAAACTGCGATACCACTATCAGCTGGAGAAAGCGAGTTAACCAGCTGGGGTTGCCGATCCTTGGTTGATGAAAAATCGATTGATATCTTGCAATTTGACTGCACGATGACAGGAGGCTTCACCGAAGGGAGAAAACTCACTGCTTTGTGCGAACTCAATCACGTACAAGTAGCGCCTCATCATGACTGCTTTATTCATGCACACATCGTTGCCTCGAGTCCAGCGGGCTGTATTGTCGAGTCGTTTACTGACCCAGAGCGCGATCCGTTGCAAGCGGAATTGTATGAGAACCCTCCATCAATTTCGGAGGGTTGGTTAACACTAAATAAGGAACCCGGTTTAGGACTAAGACTTTCAGAATCTGCTGTTTCAAAATTTGGAGAGAGAGTCCTATAAATCTATGTCCAGTAGTAGGATCAAAAATATCTATGTATGTTTTGACCCTATTAGAATCTCTCAATATTTGGAATAGAGGTTAAAATGCGCCCCCTCGCGCGTTTTGCCCACCATCAACGTTAACCACGATTCCGCTGAGGTAAGAGGCCTTTGGTGAGGCCAGGAACAATACGACGTTCGCAACCTCTTCAACCGTAGCGGCCCGCTCATAGGGCAGCCCCTTCAAAAGCTCCCGCCATCTAGACGCATCACCGAACTGGGTTTCCGATTTCGTTTTCATGAGACCAACCATACGCTCGGTCTCTACTGCACCCGGACTGACTGCAAGGACTCGAATTCCGTCTTTGAAACTATTACTTCCCAACGCACGGCTAAACGCATTTAGCGATGCATTAGCAGATGATCCCGCGATGTAATTTGTATCTAATCGATCAGCGGCAAGTCCCGTCACATTCACAATCACTCCATGTGTCTGCGCTTTCATCGCGCCGTAAAAAAGTCGACAAAGATTTATGTATCCGAAGACCTTCAAATCCCATGCAGATCTCCACGTCTGCTCGTCTACCTTTTCTAAATCTCCACCTGGAATCGCACCTGCATTATTCACAAGAATGTCAATTTTTTTTACGCGCTCAAACAAAGCCGTCGCACTTTCACTCTGAGATAAGTCAAGCGCGTGAGCGGTAACTTTGACTGCATACTTTGACTGAATATCTGTCGCCGCTTTTTCAATAGCCTCACTCGATCGCGACACGATATGCAGATCGCACCCTTCCTCGGCAAGAGCATTGGAAACTGCAAACCCTATCCCCTTCGATGCGCCCGTTATAACCGCGGTTTTTCCTCTCAGATTGAGATCCATTTGTACCCCCAGCGTTTTAGAAAGATCTGGGCATCCCCAGGATGTGCTCAGAAATGTAGGACAGAATTAAATTCGTTGAGACTGGCGCCACTTGGTACAAACGCGTCTCTCTAAATTTTCTCTCGATATCGTACTCTGCCGCAAAACCGAAACCACCATGTGTCTGGAGGCACGCGTTCGCTGCCTCCCACGAGGCTTTAGCTGCTAGATACTTCGCCATGTTCGCTTCAGCTCCACAGGGCTCATGCGCATCAAACAGCTCACA
This sequence comes from Burkholderiales bacterium, assembly GCA_030834275.1. Taxonomy (GTDB): domain Bacteria; phylum Pseudomonadota; class Gammaproteobacteria; order Burkholderiales; family Eutrophovitaceae; genus Eutrophomonas. The sequence goes on from JAURFP010000036.1 coordinate 6,731, forward strand.
GGCTTTCCAACGCATTAAATTTGCAGCCTCAACTTCAATGAAGGCCTCACTGATTGGAAATTGGATACCCTGATTCTGCCCAATCGGACGGCCAAAAACGACACGATCAGACGCGTACTCAGATGCACGGTCCACGAACCAGTATCCATCTCCAATACATTCCGCCGCTATCAGGGTTCTCTCCGCATTCAAACCATCGAGAATATATTTGAACCCCTTCCCCTCTTCACCGATTAAATTTTCTACTGGAATCTCGAGGTCATCAAAAAACAATTCATTGGTCTCGTGATTGACCATATTCTCGATCTTACGAACCGTCATTCCCTTCTTCAGCGCTTGGTGGAGATCGACAATAAAAATTGACATTCCTTCTGATTTTTTCTTGACCTGATCAAGTGGCGTCGTTCTTGCCAACAAAATCATCAAGTCTGAATGTTGTACACGTGATATCCATACTTTCTGACCATTGACGATATACCGGTCACCGTCTCTACGAGCAAAAGTTTTGATCTTGGTTGTATCGGTTCCAGTCGTAGGCTCAGTCACCCCCATAGACTGAAGCCGCAACTCCCCGCTTGCGATTTTCGGAAGATATTCTGATTTTTGCTCAGCAGAACCGTGTCGAAGCAGCGTACCCATGTTGTACATTTGGCCATGACATGCCCCGGCATTACCGCCACAACGATTGATTTCCTCCATGATGACAGAGGCCTCTACCAACCCGAGACCGGATCCGCCAAACTCTTCGGGGATCATCGCAGATAACCAACCAGCTTCAGTGAGCGCGGTTACAAATGCTTCGGGATAATCTCGACGGGAATCAATGTCACGATGATATTCATCAGGAAATTGTTCGCAAACAGCCCTCACACCATCTCTGATTTCCCTACATCTTTCGTCAGAAGAAAAATTCATCATCCACTTTCTCTCTCAATTCGACTAGCGACTACGCACGACCGCATTCGCTTTCATGTTTACATGTCCCTCGTGATCAGCAGCCCAGAGCATAATCTCTGTCTCACTCTGCTGTTCTGAAAACACTGAGAACGAGTGTAAGTCAAAAATCGGTTTCATTGCCCTGAATCCAAACCCATCGACGTCAACACTCGGATAACGCTCCGTTAGTAGTTTAACAAGATAGGTCGCTATCAAAGGCCCGTGCACCACAAGACCAGGGTAACCTTCTACTTCGTTGCAATATTTCCGATCGTAATGAATCCGATGACCGTTGAACGTCAAAGCAGAGTACCGAAATAACGTTACCGGATCAGGGATAATATCGAGAGTGTGTTCCCAACCCGAGGGAGCATCCATGTAGCTCGGAGCGGAATTATTCGTCGGGTTTGGATCCTCTCGATAAACGATATCGTGCTGCTCTGTCAGTCGATTAGAACCGCCGCACTTGATTTGATGCTCAACCGTAACAAACACCATCTCACCCGAACGTCCTTGTTTCGGGGTTATGGATTTAATCGTGGATGTTCTTTCCAACACCTCGCCCACAGCGATTGGCTTTGAAAACTCGAGTCGCCCTCCGGCCCACATACGACGAGGTAGATCTATGGGAGGCAGAAAACCGCCCTTTTTCGGATGACCGTCTCGACCCAACTCTCCCCGATGCGCAACAGCGGGGAAAAACATCCAGTGCCACAATAGGGGAACCAGATCCCCCACTTGAATTGATGAAAGATCATCGCTGAGCGTGGCCTGCATCTTTGAAACCCGATCGGCATCAACGTGATCCGTCGTACGCTCAGTCCTTCCGACCCATTTCTCAAAAGAATCCATGGGACTCGACCTCACCTCACTGCTTACTCGTGGAAATGCACGATAGTTTTCGTGGTTGTGAAATGCTCCAATGCGAGAAAACCTTTCTCACGCCCATGACCACTTTTCTTCATTCCACCAAACGGCAACTCAACACCACCGCCTGCTCCGTAATTGTTGATGAAAACTTGACCACAATTCATTCGCTTGGCAACACGCTGTTGACGGTTTCCATCTTTCGTCCACACAGCACCGACTAAACCATAATCAGTTGCATTAGCCAAACGAACCGCATCCTCCTCATCGTCAAATGGAAGAACCGAGAGCACGGGACCGAAAACCTCATCACAAGCGAGCCGATGATCACGTGGCACATTTCCAAACAACGATGGCATTACCCAAAAACCATTCTTATCTATTCCATCTGCGAACTGCCCTTCAGCAAGCAGCGGTATACCGGTTTCAATTGCTTCTTTTCGGAAGCCTTCAACGAGCGCCTGCTGTTTCGCATTCATGACAGGCCCGCAATCCAAATCCATATCAGGCGTTCCAACACGAACCTTGCTGAAGGCCTTCGCAACCTCTCCTACGAACTCGTCATACACGCTTTTCTGGACAAGTAATCTGCTACCAGCAGAGCAGGTCTGGCCAGCATGCTGGATAATTGCCTTCACCACCACCGGTAACGCTTTTGCAAAATCAGCATCCTCAAATACCAACTGCGGTGACTTACCACCCAACTCCAAAGTGCACGCCACAAAATTTTTCGCAGTTGCCTCCTGAACCAAAGTGCCAACCCTTGGGGAGCCCGTGAAACTCATAAAGTTAATTCCCTTGTGCGCAGCAAGTGCAGCTCCCGCTTTATCACCCAGGCCGGTGATCATGTTAAGAGCACCATCTGGTAGGCCCGCCTCAACACCTAACTGAGAAATTCTAATCGTCGATAGACAAGCATCCTCAGAGGGCTTCACCACAGCAGCATTCCCAACTGCGAGCGCGGCCGCAACGGTTCTGCCATATTGTTGCGCAGGATAATTCCAAGGGATGATATGTCCCGTCACACCATGGGGAACACGATGAACATTTACGCTATATCCGTCTAAGTATGGAATTACATGCCCATGTAGTTTGTCGGCTGCGCCAGCATAGAATTCAAAATATCTCGCAGTCGCAGTGATATCCGCGCGCCCAGCCGTAATCGGTTTGCCAGTATCACGAGACTCTAACTCCGAGAGCTCATCAAAGTGATCGAGTATTAAGTTCGCCCATCGCTGAAGAATACGACTACGCTCAACAGGTGGTGTCTTTCCCCATTTTCCATCGAGCGCAGCTTGCGCGGCGGCTACGGCAGCATCAACGTCAGCCTCGCCTCCGTCGGGAATTCTCGCGAAAGGTTTTCCGCTACACGGATCAATCACGTCTAAGGTCTGCCCGTTTTGAGCCTGAACAGACTTCCCGTTAATAAGCATTGCATAGTTCTGAATTTCTGATGCGTTCATTGACTTCTCCAAGAAAATTCTGATTTTTTAAATTAAATAACTTTTTTCTGTCTTAATTCTTCGATGCGGTTTTCACCGTATCCGAGTTCTTTCAAAATCGCGGTAGAGTGCTCGCCAGCCGCTGGAATCGGATCCATTCTCGGATCAAATTCCTCCGGAATACCTGGCGGTAACAAAGACTTTATTTTTCCGACAGGCGTATCAACCATCCTCCATCGGTTGCGCGATTCGAGTTGGGCGTGATCCCAAACTTGTTTCATCGTATTCATTGAGGCATTCCCGATTTTTGCAGCATCCAATCTATCGGTCACCTCCGCTAATGTCATAGTTGAGAACGTATCGACAATGATATCGAAGAGGGCCTTTCGAGATTCAGATCGTTTCGTGTTTGATGAGAAACGCGGATCAGTCGTAAGCTCCGGTTTTCTCAACACTTGGTCGCAAAAAATCGCCCACTCCCTTTCATTTTGTAATCCCAGCATCACGGTATTTCCATCTCCAACTGGGAATGGCCCATAAGGATAAATGGTTGCATGAGACGCCCCCGCCCGTACTGGAGGTGGAGCATCGTCGTAAGCGTAGTAGAGTGGGAAATTCATCCATTCACACATCGACTCGAGCATCGAAATATCGATACGACAACCCTTTCCGGTTTTCCCTCTCTGAATAATCGCGGCGAGAATGTTACTAAGCGCATACATACCAGCAGATATATCCACGATTGAACATCCTGCCTTTGCTGGCTCATCGGGGGAACCCGTGATGGAAACCAGTCCGGACTCAGCCTGAATTAACAGGTCGTAAGCTTTTTTGTCCCTGTAGGGCCCGTCTGCGCCGTATCCAGAAATATCACAACAAATTAAGCGAGGAAGCTTGTCTTTTAATTTCTCATACGAAAATCCCATTCTGTCCGCAGCACCCGGAGCAAGATTTTGCAGCAAAACATCCGCGTCTTTCAGAAGGTCATGCACGACTTCGCGGCCCTCCTCCTGCTTTAGATCTAGAGTGATACTCTCTTTGGAACGGTTGGTCCAAACAAAATGTGAGGCTAATCCATTTACCCGATCGTCATACCCACGGGTAGGATCACCTCCCGCTGGACGTTCAATCTTTATGATTCTTGCGCCCAGATCAGCAAGTTGACGCGTGCAAAACGGTCCGGCGATCACATGCTCAAGCGCAACTACAGTTATACCCTCTAACGGTCTCATGAATTACCCACGGTTTTTACGATGTAAGAAAGTCTAAAGAGATGTAATCGGCATGGACAATAGGGCCCCGACGAGAACCCATTGTTAAGTACTTCAAGATTTCGTGAACCTCAGATTCAATTGGTTGGGTTACCCCAAACCAATCTTCGCCAGACACGTCTCAAAGCCCGAGATTATACCCGAATAAGCTCGAGGCCCTTGATCGAAACCATACTACGCAATCACGATTTTTCCGAAGTGCGCGCCACTCTTCAGGTGGTTAAAGGCTTCCTGCGCTCTCTCTAATGGGAACATGGAATCGATGACGGGCTTGATCTGATGGCAATCGATCGCCCTAATTAATTCCTCTAGCTGAGAGCGAGCCCCGGTGGCAATTCCCTGGACACGGACGAGTGGTCCAATCAATGTTTTCACTGAAATTTTTACTTCGTGACCACCAACAAACCCGATAACACCAATGAACCCCGCGAACTTTACAGCAGCAAGCGATTGCGAGAGGGTTGCACCGGTGGTCTCGACAACAATGTCGACACCACGACCATCTGTCATCTCCCGCGCCACCCTCTCCCACTCCGTATTTTTTTTGTAATTGATACAAAAATCTGCGCCCAGCGCTTGCGCCCGCTTTAACTTCTCGTCCGAGGAGGACGTGATAATCACTTTTGCCCCAAAAATCTTGGCAAATTGAAGCGCAAAGATAGAAACCCCACCGGTTCCTTGAAGCAAGACGGTATCACCAGCTTTGATTCCGCCCTGCTGAAGCGTATTCCAAGCCGTCAATGCAGCGATCGGAAGCGTTGAAGCTTCCTGATCTGACAATGACTTTGGCGAGTGAACCGCTTCATCCTCCGGGATCACGATATATTCCTGGAGCACTCCACTCAAAGGTGCCCCAAGTGTTTGAGTCGTCCGTTGAGCTAACGTAGGTCGGCCGTCGTACCACCCCTGCGTATACACCGGTACCACCCGATCGCCGGATGCGAACCGCTTGACCCCTTGACCGACCTCTACTACTTCACCCGCGCAATCGGAACAAGGTACGTACGGTAATTTCAAATTTGGCATGTAGGACTGATCAAGAATCGCCAGGTCACGATAATTTAAGCTTGCCGAGGAAATTTTCACCATGATCTCGCCGTGTTTTGGAGTTGGCGTTTCACGTTCCATGAGTCGAAGACTACTAATTTTAAATTCTGATGCCTCAACAACTCTCATGGGTACTCCTCCCTAAAACTTAAAAGCCTACAAATAGTTTTGTTTGCCGAAACCGCCCACACGTCTGCGCACGCCAAAGGTGCCAGTGGCCTTCGCTAAACACGATTAAAACATTAGAATGGGCGTTGCGCTCGGATTTAGTGCGTTATTTTATTCAAATTAAGATTGACCGAGGATTGTAAACATATGGGTTCATACAAGATAGCCGTTATCGCCGGCGATGGTATTGGAAAAGAGGTTATGCCTGAGGGACTACGAGTCCTAGACGCTGTCTCTAGAAAATTTGGGTTCGAACTGAAATTAGACGAATTTGATTGGAGTTGTGATAACTACGAAAAACACGACTACTGGATGCCGCCTACATGGCGAGAGGATATTGGGCATCATGATTGCATTTTTTTCGGTGCGAACGGGTGGCCTGCGATCGTTCCCGACCACAAGGCGCTATGGGACTCACTGATCAAATTCCGAAGAGAATTCGATCAGTATGTGAACCTGCGGCCAGTTAAACTACTTGCAGGCGTTCCAAGCCCACTAAGCGGACGAAAGCCTGGAGACATTGACTACCTTGTCGTACGTGAAAACACCGAGGGAGAATACTCATCGGTTGGCGGGAGAATTTTTGAAGGCACGGACCGGGAAACGGTCACTCAACAGTCAGTTTTTACCCGCAAAGGTGTTGATCGAATCATGCGCTATGCATTTGAACTGGCTAAAGGCAGGGATAGAAAACATGTGACTTCCGCGACTAAATCGAATGGGATCTCAATTACGATGCCATATTGGGACGAACGCTTTAAGGAGATGAGTAAGAACTTCCCAGAAATTAGTACGGATCAATATCACATTGACGGCATCACGATTCAGCTCGTACTCAACCCACAGCGATTTGATGTCATCGTAGCTTCTAATCTTTTTGGAGACATCATTTCGGATTTAGGCCCTGCGACAGCCGGAACGATTGGAGTTGCACCATCCGCGAATATCAACCCAGAAAAAACGCACCCATCACTGTTCGAGCCAGTACATGGTTCAGCGCCCGATATTTTTGGAAAAAAAATAGCTAATCCGATCGCTCAAATTTGGTCTGGCGCAATGATGCTCAACCATCTAGGGGAAGATGCGGCTGCGCTGGCAATTACCAATGCGATTGAGGAATGTTTGATATCTGGTCCGAAAACTCCAGATCTTGGAGGAACAGCCAAAACGGAAGATATTGGAAAAGCAATCGCCTCCGCGATTTAACTGGCCTGCTCTGGGATTCCGTCCCAGAGCAACCATCCCCTTGCAGTGCTAGCATGAGGCGATAGCTCAGGACAACACAAACAAATAACTCTAGCGCCTCAACCTATGACATCTAGCACTCAATCTCTCCAGGGCATTCGTGTGCTCGACCTATCCCGCATTCTCGCTGGACCTTGGGCAACCCAGTTACTAGGAGATCTTGGTGCAGAAATCATCAAAGTAGAAAAACCCGGTGTCGGTGATGACACGCGTTCGTGGGGCCCACCTTACGTGGAGGGAACAAACGACAATGCAAGAAAAACTGCAGCCTATAACCTTTGCACGAATAGAAATAAACGTTCCGTTACCCTAGACTTTACGACCGAGGCCGGCCGAGAAATCGTCTATGAACTAATAAAAGCCTCAGACATTTTGGTGGAAAACTACGCAGCCGGGGGACTTGCCAAGTACGGACTAGACTACGAATCGGTAAAGGCCTTAAACCCAAAACTCATCTACTGCTCGATAACAGGATTTGGGCAGACAGGACCTTGGGCAAAGAAAAAAGGTT
>JAURFP010000037.1 GCA_030834275.1 Burkholderiales bacterium
ATTTCCTTTTGTGGTCAATTCCGTCACATTGATTGTGATGACATTCTCGGCAATTGGTGTGCTTAGGGCAGTCCTATCGAAACAGATAATTCGTTGTGCATGCTTGGGGACCGTGTTTCAGCTACCCATGTCTACTGTAACGATTATTGAGGATACGGGGATGGCCGTTATGGCCGCGTTAGCCCTGTTTATGATTTAGCGTTTTTCCTGATCAAAAATCGGAAGACCTCGGAACCTTCGTCGCACAGTAAAAGTTCATGGCCGGTTTGACGGCAAAATGCGTTAAAGTCGGGCACAGATCCTGGGTCAGTAGCAAAAATTTCTAAAACTTCCCCTACGTGCATATCGTTGAGGGATTTCTTTGTCTTCAAGATCGGGAGAGGGCAGTTAAGTCCCTTGACGTCTAGGGAGACATTAATCGGGGTTTCTGATGTTTCCGTCATGCTGGTATGCTTTTCGTCAATTTTCTAATACCTGTCAGATTATAGCCCTATTGTTTGATCGTCTCGGTTCGGTGAGGATCTTAGGGTTATGTCTGTCAGTCACTGGTGTTAATATTCTAGTTCGCGCGACAAAATGTTGTTGTTTCGTAGTAACTGGATTTTTTGGGGGTAGGGATGAAGCTTAGAGACGTCGAGCTCGGGGATAAGTACACCGTCGAGAATGGAAGAATATTCCTCAATGGAACTCAAGCGCTCGTCCGCCTACCGATTATGCAGCATCTCAGGGATGCTAGGAAGGGAATCAAAACTGCCGGATATATATCTGGTTATCGAGGTAGTCCACTCGGTCAGTTCGATCAACAGTTGTGGATCGCAAAAAACCACCTAGCGAAAAATCACATTGTTTTCCAGCCGGGGGTCAATGAGGATATTGCTGCCACAGCCCTCTGGGGAACACAGCAGGTTGGTATGCATGGGAAACCTAAGTACGATGGTGTGTTCGGTATCTGGTATGGAAAAGGGCCAGGCGTCGATCGAACTGGTGACGTATTTAGACATGCAAATCTAGCTGGTACTCACCCGAATGGTGGTGTCCTTGTGTTAATGGGTGATGATCACACTTGTGAATCTTCTACGACTGCTCATCAAAGTGAATACGCGTTAGTCGATGCAATGATCCCAATACTAAATCCAGCAGGAGTGCAGGAGCTCCTTGACTACGGTTTAATTGGTTGGGACTTGTCTCGCTTTTCTGGAACGTGGGTAGGTTTGAAATGCATGAAGGATACGATTGATGCAAGCGCTACCGTAGATGTTGGTGAGGACAGGGTGCAAACAAAGATGCCTGGGGATTTCGCCTTGCCTGAGGGAGGATTGAACTTCCGGTTTCCAGATGCTCCGCTTGATCAGGAGGAGCGTTTACATAAACACAAGATCGCGGCCGTGCAGGCGTTCGCGCGAGAAAACGCTATCGATAAGGTTGTGCTCGAAGCGGAAAATCCTCGCATCGGAATTATTAGTTGTGGAAAATCGTATTTAGATGTCCAGCAAGCGATGCATTACTTGCGCTTGAGCGAGGAGCGAGCGAGGAAAATTGGCCTAACAATCTATAAAGTTGGAATGACTTGGCCGCTTGAGCCGACCGGCATTCAGCGTTTTGCTCAGGGTTTGGATTTGCTCATCGTCGTGGAGGAGAAAAGAGGTTTGGTAGAGTCTCAAGTCAAAGAGATTCTTTATGGAACAGTGGGTGCGCCGAGAGTTATTGGAAAGCGCGATGAAAGTGGAGAAATATTGTTTCGTTCGAATGCTGCGCTCAGTCCGAGCGAGATTGCACTCGAAATTGGAAATCGACTTTTACCTCTAACGGATGACGAGGCGCTGCGTGAGGCTGTTGAGGAAAGGCGAAGAATACATGAGCTTCCGATCAGTGCGCCCGCAATGGAGCGAACACCGTACTTTTGCTCTGGCTGCCCTCACAACACGGGAACGAAGGTCCCGGAGGGGTCGATCGCTTTATCTGGGATAGGGTGTCATTTCATGGCCCAATGGATGGATCGAAATACGGCTGGTTACACGCAGATGGGGGGAGAAGGTGGAAGTTGGATTGGAGAGCATCATTTCGTAGAGACAGACCACGTTTTCCAAAACATTGGAGATGGTACGTATTTTCATTCCGGATTATTAGCCCTTCGCGCTGCAGTCGCATCCGGGGCTAATATGACATACAAGATCCTGTTCAATGATGCGGTTGCAATGACCGGAGGACAGCATGTTGACGGTAACTTGACGGTTCCTCAGATCACGCGACAGGTCTCAGCCGAAGGGGCTAAGAGAGTTGTAGTTGTGACCGATGAGCCATGGAAGTACGGACCAGATGCTGGTTTTTCTGAGGGTGTGGAGGTTTTCCATAGGGATGATTACGACCGTGTACAAAAGAACATCAGAAGCGTTAAGGGTGTTTCCGTTATTGTCTATGATCAAACCTGCGGCTCTGAGAAGAGACGTAGAAGAAAGCGCGGTGAATTCCCAGATCCTGCAAAGCGAGCACTGATAAACGAATTGGTGTGTGAGGGTTGTGGGGACTGTGGAGTCCAATCCAATTGTGTTTCTGTCATCCCCAAAGAGACAGAGTTCGGTCGTAAAAGGGAAATTGATCAATCTGCTTGCAATAAAGATTTTTCCTGTGTCAAAGGCTTCTGCCCAAGTTTTGTGACCGTACATGGCGGGCAACTGCGCAAGGGAAAATCAGATCAGACGACGTCTGATACCGTTTTTTCTGCAGTCCCCGATCCGCGATTGCCAGATCTCGAGAGTCCTTATGGCATCCTCGTAAACGGCATTGGAGGAACTGGCGTTGTGACGATTGGAGCGATAGTCGGGATGGCCGCGCACTTAGAAGGAAAATCTTTTGCGGCGATGGATATGGCAGGGTTGGCTCAAAAAGGTGGTGCCGTCTGGAGCCATTTGCAAATATCCAAAGAGCAGGGGCAAATTCAGTCGTCGCGGCTTGGGGCTGGCGGTGCGTCTTTGATTATTGGGTGTGACTTTGTGACCACGGCAAGTGAGAAGACGCTTGAGCTCGGATTGAAGGGAAAGACTAGGGTGGTGGTGAATTTGCATGAGCAGATGACTGGAGGGTTTACGAGGAACAAAAATTTTCAGTTCCCCCGCCACGATCTCAAAAAAAATATCGAATCAAGAGTTGGGGAAGATAGCGTGCGCTACATCAGCGCAACCGAGATAGCTACCCAATTAATGGGTAATTCAATTGCATCAAACATGTTCATGCTTGGGTTCTCTTACCAAGAGGGTCTGCTTCCAATTGGACATGAGGCTATCAACAAGGCAATCGCGCTCAATGGAGCATCCGTCAAAATGAATCAAGAAGCGTTCATGTGGGGTAGGAGAGCAAGCGTTGATATGAAGGCGGTTGAGCGCTTGGTAAAACTGGATGAAAAGCATCCAGATCGCGATGCTCCTGCGGAAAGCTTAGATGAAATTGTCGCTATAAGAGCAAGGTTTTTAACTGAGTATCAAAATCATCGCTACGCACAAAAATATACTAGCTTTATTGCTAAAGCCTTGGAGATCGAGCGATCGAGACCTCTAGTAAAAGGATTAGCAGAAATCGTTGCTCGTAATTACTTTAAATTACTTGCCTACAAAGATGAGTATGAGGTTGCTCGATTACATTCCCGAGCGGAGTTTTCGAAGAAGATTGATGCGATGTTTGAAGGAAAATATAGCGTTCGTTATCACCTCGCGCCGCCTTTGTTTTCAAAGCGTGATAAAGAAACAGGACATCTCATTAAATCTGAGTATGGAGGATGGGTGAGATATTTGTTTAAGCTAATTGCGAAATTAAAGTTCCTAAGAGGAAGTCCGCTGGATTTATTTGGGTGGACTGCCGAGCGCAAAATGGAACGAAATCTCATTACAGAGTATGAGGAGATTTTCGCTGAAGTAACGAGCGAGCGGCATATCGACAATATTTCGCTTGTTAAGGAAATCATGGCATTCCCTGAGGAGATAAGGGGCTTTGGTCACGTTAAGGAGGGTAATGTTATTGCCGTCAAGAAAAAGCTAGATAAATTACTAACTACGCTTCGATCACCTGATCTCTATCGCGAGGCAGCCTAACCGGAGCGCATGCTAAAAAAAATTTGGCCCAATGCCATCAAGGTTATCGGTGATTATCGCATCCGCTCCTTGATAAACTAAGTCAAGTGCTCTCTCCGAATCATTCACTCTAAGTGCTATGACATGAAGCATGTTCGAGTGAATTCTAGCGATAACATCTGGATTTATTAATTTCTCGTTAATAAGTACAGAAGAGCAAGTGAGATTCTGATTCTTTATGTTTTTTTCATTTAGCTCAGAGTTCCAAACGATAGCTCTTGGAATGTCATGCGATGATTGCATTAGAGTCTCGAGGCAATCAAAATTACTCGTGGCGACAATTGGGTAGCGTTCTTCTGTGTTCCAGCTATTTTTAAATATTTCTATGACGGTTTCTGCTAGAGCAATTTCTTGTCCAATCTCGGGTTGCAACTCAAAGATTGGGTAAATATTGAGCTCTTGACAGGCTTTTAAAGCTTGAAATAGGGTCGGTATACGTTCACCAGAAAACTCGTTTCCAAACCAAATACCGACATCTAAAGTGTTCATTTGGTCAAAAAATGTTTCGCTCACTATTCCGTGAGTCTGGGCAGTTCGATCTAGCGTCGGGTCGCTCATGAGGATAGGGACGCCGTCGGCGGTAAACCGAACATCCAAGTGGATTCCAAAGAATCCGAGGTTGCGCGACCATTGGATACCTGCGAGCGTATTCTCAGGGGCGCTCTGTCCAGAACCACGATGACAAAAAATTCTAGGTAGTTTCCACGACTCTAGCTGTGCTGGCATTCACTGATTATAAGGTAACCGTGAAATTTGTAAGTCTCGAGGGTAAATATTACGAGAAAATTCGTTTGCACGCACGCTGTGAATACTCAAAAAATCCCTCCTTTTCGGGTATACTACGCCGCTCAAATGGAGTGATAAATGCCTATATACGAGTATCGTTGTGCCTCCTGCGGCCATGAAGTGGAGGTGCTCCAAAAATTATCCGATAAGCCTTTGGTTTCTTGCCCAGAGTGTAAAGAGGATGCGCTTACAAAGTTAATAAGTGCAGCTGGTTTTCAGCTAAAAGGTAGTGGCTGGTATGTGACGGATTTTCGAGATGGTAAAAAGAAGGCGAGTGCGAGTGAGAAACCTTCGGCAGCCGAAGGGCAGTCAGATGGTGGCTCTGGAAAAGCTGAAACTTCTCAAGCGAAATCAGAACCCAGCAACACCTCAACCTCCTCTGCCCCGAGCAACGGCTCCTCCGCAGCAGATAGTCCATCTGCCAATTAGTTAAGGCGGCCGGCCTTATGTTCTTTCTAAACCCTTAACAGAGAAATTAATGCGTACAGATTATTGCGGAAAAATTGATAGTTCACACCTAGAGCAAGTGGTCAACCTCTTTGGATGGGTTCATCGGCGCCGAGATCACGGGGGTGTCATATTTCTCGATGTACGCGATAGGGAAGGAATCGTACAGGTCGTGTGTGATCCCGACAATGCTGAGGCTTTTTCGATCGGGGACCGAGTGCGTAACGAGTACGTCATCCGGGTGACTGGTTTAGTAAGACGGCGGCCTGAGGGTACTATCAATTCGTCTTTGATCAGTGGAGAGATAGAAATTCTCGCCAATGAACTTGAGATATTGAATGCTTCAGAGACCCCACCTTTTTCCATCGACGAAGAGGAGCCGTCGGAGACGGTTCGTCTCGAAAATCGTGTTTTTGATCTTCGTCGCCCGCAAATGCAATCCAATCTTCGTCTTCGGTCTAAAGTATCGAAATATGTAAGAAACTTTCTGGACGAAGAAGGTTTTATTGATGTGGAAACTCCTTTTCTCTATAAGTCGACTCCTGAAGGTGCTAGAGAATTTTTGGTCCCATCGAGGATGCATGACGGGGAGTTTTATGCGCTTCCTCAGTCTCCGCAGCTATTTAAGCAAATGCTGATGGTCGCAGGGTTTGACCGCTATTATCAAATCGTGAAGTGTTTTAGGGACGAAGATCTCCGAGCCGATCGTCAACCTGAATTTACCCAAATCGATATCGAAACGTCGTTCCTTACCGAGGAGCAAATTCGTCAAATCATGGAAGAGATGATTCGAGGGGTTTTTGCTTCTACGCTTGATGTGCAATTACCTAATCCGTTCCCTGTTCTGCCTTTTGATGAGGCTATCCGACTCTACGGAACAGATAAACCCGACCTCCGCATTCCTTTGCAGTTCGCTGACGTTACAGATTTAATGAAGACGGTCGACTTCAAAGTGTTCAGGGCGGCGGCTGATTTGAAGGACGGTAGAGTTGTTGCGCTCGGTGTGCCTGGGGGTGGGGAGTTAACGCGAAAGCAGATTGATGACTACACAAGCTTTGTTGCGATTTATGGCGCAAAAGGATTGGCCTATATAAAAGTTAATGACACGAGTGCTGGAATAGAGGGTTTACAGTCTCCAATCATTAAGTTTCTACCTGAGGATGTAGTGCTGAAGGTGGTAAATCAGGTGGGATCAAAAAATGGTGATCTTATTTTCTTCGGTGCGGATCGTAGTGGGGTCGTGAATGATGCTCTCGGCGCACTTCGACAAAAAGTTGGGCGAGATCTCGGATTAGTGGAAAAAGGTTGGCGGCCTTTGTGGGTCGTTGACTTCCCTATGTTTGAGTTTGATGAGGACGAAGAACAGTGGGTTGCAAGGCATCATCCATTCACAGCACCCAAGGATGGTCATGAGGCGTATTTGGATGCGGAACCAGGTAAGGCCTATGCGAAAGCGTATGACATGGTTCTAAACGGATGGGAAATCGGTGGTGGTTCTGTTCGGATTCATCGATCGGAAGTCCAGCAGAGAGTTTTTCGATCCCTAAAAATTTCCCCTGAGGATCAGGAAGCCAAGTTTGGATTTCTGCTCGATAGTCTAAAGTGGGGAGCGCCACCGCATGGTGGGATTGCTTTTGGTCTAGATCGGATTGTCACGCTAATGTGTGGAGCCTCATCCATTCGGGATGTTATTGCTTTTCCAAAAACGCAGAGAGGTCAGGATTTGCTCGTTGGGGCTCCAAGCAGGGTGACTGAGGGACAGCTCAGGGATCTTCACATTCGTCTTCGTAACGTCTCCCAGGCCGCAAAGGTCGATAAAAATTCGAGTTGATTGTTGGTAGAAGATAAACCGATATCGAAGTATAAAATCCCGATCTCCGTATTGGTGGTTGTTTATACCCGATCACTGGATGTGTTGTTACTTGAGCGTGCAGATCGCCCCGGTTTTTGGCAATCAATTACTGGCAGTATGGAGCAGGGTGAGGAGCTGATCGATACCGCCTTGCGTGAAGTCCGAGAGGAGTCCGGTATTCGAGCCGAATCTTGGCAACTTTCAGATTGGAAAGCATCTAATGAATTCGAAATTTTTAAGCATTGGAGAGGTCGTTATGCTCCAGGGGTTACCCACAACTTGGAGCATGTCTTTTCTTTGCAGCTGGAAGACCGTGTTCCTGTGAAAATTTCAGTGCGCGAGCACTCTAGATTTGGCTGGTTTTCAATAGAGGAATCAATAGAGAAGGTGTTTTCTTGGACAAATGCAGATGCTTTAAAGAAGCTTGCTGAATCAAAGGGATCGATTTAGTCAATTTGTATGGGAATAAATTTTTCCGCTGTTGTGTTACTGTCCTGAATTATAAAACTGAGTAAGTCGTATCGAGAATGGGTGCATCAGAACTACGAAATTTTGTGGATTACTCCGAATTACCGGATGACGTCTGTGACGTTCGCATTCGGGATGCTAAAAAGAGATTGGGTAGCAGCGCCGTAATATTGGGACATCATTATCAACGCGCTGATGTTTATAGGCATGCTGACTTGGTCGGAGACTCGCTGAAGTTATCTCGGCTGGCGGCATCGTCCAGTGCTGAATCCATCGTATTTTGTGGTGTACATTTTATGGCTGAGGTTGCGGACATTATGTCGAAGTCTGACCAGGTGGCGCTTCTGCCTGATTTGGCTGCGGGTTGTTCAATGGCAGATATGGCTAATGTAGCCAAAGTAAACCGCGCGTGGAAGGAACTGAACGAAATTTTGGGTGATAGCTTTTCGGTAACACCCGTGACCTACATTAATTCTGCTGCTGATCTAAAGGCGTTTTGTGGGCAGAACGGAGGGATCGTTTGTACGTCCTCGAATGCGGGCAAGATTATTCAATGGGCTTTTGATCAAAATGAGAAAGTTCTATTTTTTCCGGACCAACATCTTGGTCGCTGGTCTGGTGCTCAGCTTGGGTTAAAAGATCACGAGATGAAAGTCTGGGATCCGGATTTATGGTGTGGAGGACTTACCGAAACCGAGATTGTCAATGCCCGAGTGCTACTTTGGAGGGGCCACTGCTCGGTGCACCAAATGTTTCAACCACAGCACATATCCGATTTCCGGGCAAAGCACCCGGACGGGATCGTTATTTCTCACCCTGAGTGTAAATTTGAGGTTTGTGAGCAATCGGATTATGTAGGATCAACCGAGTTTATTGTTGAAACGATTCGCAATGCTAAGCCGAACACCAGATGGCTGGTTGGCACTGAGCTCAATTTGGTTAGTCGAATCGCTGAGGAATATAGGTCGGATGGAAAGATCATCGAGTTTATGTCCCCAGTGATTTGTATGTGCTCGACGATGAACCGAATCGATCCACAGCATCTTTTGTGGACTCTCGAGAATTTGGTGGACGGCAACCTAGTCAATCAGATTATCGTGAACGAAGAGGATCGAGCGGCTGCTAAGTTGTCTCTCGATCGGATGCTTTCGGTATCATAGGTATCCCCAAGATATTTCCTTTTTCAGTCGAAAAATGACGATCTATTTGGCATCTCTCTGATTAGGAAAAACATGCGTGGCGAATAAGAATATTCGGGTCATTCGGTCGCTGTTTCCTTTTATCTGGGATTTTAAGCTCCGAATCTTTTTCGCATTACTTTTTTTAGTGTTGGCAAAGGTAGCGAACGTTGGTGTGCCGCTCATCTTAAAAGATATTGTTGATGGACTGAGCCCAACATTACAATTAGTTTCCCTTCCCCTTTTTCTGCTCATCGCCTACGGCATATTACGATTATCTTCTACCTTATTTGCAGAGCTGCGCGATATGGTGTTTGTGAAGGTGACGCGTCGCGCAACTCGGCGGATCGCATTGAATGTTTTTCGGCATCTCCATCGACTTAGTTTGCGTTTTCATCTCAACCGTCAGACTGGAGGAATGACGCGTGATATTGAGCGCGGTACAAAAGGAATAGCAACGCTTCTTTCCTATACGCTTTTTTCGATAATTCCAGTTATTTTAGAGTTTAGTTTTGTAGCAATCATTTTAATTGCGCGCTTTGATTGGACTTTTGCTGCGATTACTTTTGGCGCTGTAGCCGTCTATCTTCTATTCACTTTCTCCATATCGGAATGGAGGATGAGTATCAGGCGAGAGGCCAATGAAATCGACTCTCTCACAAATTCGCATGCAGTCGATAGTTTATTAAATTACGAAACGGTCAAGTATTTTAATAATGAGGAATTTGAAGCTCAGAGGTACGACAAATTTCTGACGCGTTTCGAACGTGCAGATGTTCGTACGGAGGTGTCTCTTGGAATTTTAAATATTGGTCAGAGTGTAATTATTGCTATTGCGGTTACGTGTTTAATGGTCCTGACCGGGATGGGGGTCGTTGATAAAAAACTATCGGTGGGTGATTTGGTGCTGGTCAATGCGTTGCTCATACAGCTTTATATTCCGCTGAATTTTCTTGGAATGGTATATCGCGAGATTAAACAATCTTTCATTGATATGGACAAAATGTTTGGGTTGTTAGAGAGTACTCAAGAAGTAAAAGATGTTGGTCATGCAGTTGATTATCCAGGCGGTGGAGCTGATATCCAGTTCAATAATGTCTCGTTTTCCTATGATCAAAAAAGAGTTGCGATTGATGGTATTAGTTTTTCGATTCCTGCGGGTAAGACTGTCGCCGTCGTGGGTGAGAGTGGGTCTGGTAAAACTACGATTGCCAGACTTTTATACCGATTTTACGATGTTAGTGATGGGCAGATACTAATTAACGGGGTTGATATCCGGGACTACCGACAGGATAGTATTCGGTCATTTATTGGGGTGGTTCCTCAAGATGTTGTACTTTTTAATGACTCTTTATTATTCAATATCGCCTATGGTCGGCCAGAGGCAAATACTGAAAGATTGGATGAGGTTATTCGACTATCTCAGCTCGAGCGATTCGTTGCCTCACTTCCGGATGGATTGCACACGTCAGTCGGTGAGAGGGGGTTGAAGGTATCTGGTGGAGAAAAGCAACGGATCTCAATTGCTCGAGCGCTCCTCAAGGATCCCCCGATTATGATTTTTGATGAGGCAACCTCTTCCTTAGATTCTAGCAGCGAGAGGCTTATTCAGAGCGCATTGAGTGAGATCTCAAGGGAGAGAACAACGCTTATTATTGCGCACCGATTATCAACGATTATTCACGCGCATGAGATCCTCGTATTGGATTCTGGAAAAATCATTGAGAGGGGAACTCATGAAGAGTTACTCGCTGTGAGTGGTAAATATGCTTCTCTTTGGAAGCTCCAGGAGAAAAATATTTCTGGTTCTTATTTGAATTGATTTATAACCGATGAAATAATCACTGAATAACAGGTTCTCGCTTTTAAGGGTTTTGTTTAAACGGATTTTATGCGTATATTTTTCCTTAGCTTTTTTAGTTTTTTATTTTCTGTCTTTCTTGGTGCGATCCTCCCCAGTGCGGGGTATGCGGCGAGAGCGACCGTCCCCGCCGTCAAGTCCGGTCATGCGTTAGTTGTTGACCAGTCCTCTGGAGAGATCTTATTTGAAAAGGGGGCGGATGAGGTCACTGCTATTGCCTCGATAACAAAGTTGATGACGGCGATGGTCCTCATAGATTCAGGTTTGCCACTTTTGGAGACGATAACGATCACCAAAGCGGATGTAGATCGTTTCAAAGGGTCAAAATCCAAACTACGAGTTGGCACGCAATTACTTCGGGCAGAGGCGCTTAAGCTGGCCCTGATGGCGTCAGAAAATCGAGCGGCGTCCGCATTGGCAACTTCATTCCCAGGCGGAAAAGAAGCGTTCGTAGAAGCGATGAATCAAAAAGCCTCCAGTCTGCTCATGAGCGATACGATTTTCGTAGATGCAACTGGGTTACGACCGGGGAATGTATCTACTGCATCAAATTTAGCAAAACTCGTTGATGCTGCCAGCCAGTACCCCTTAATTCGTCAATATTCGACTGCTAAACTTTTTGATTTGAAGGCTAAAAGAGGAAAACGTAACGTTAATTTGAGGTACGTGAATTCTAATCGTTTAATAAAGAATTCGCGTTGGAAAATTTCAGTATCGAAAACTGGATATATCAGCGAATCTGGAAAGTGCCTCGTCATGAAAACGGAGATCGCTGGTCGACCGATAGTAATGGTCCTGTTGGATTCTTGGGGAAAATTGACACGGCTGGGAGATGCAAATCGCGTAAAGAAATGGCTTGAGAATCGATCGAGCTATAAGCCAAAAACATAATCCTTAAATTAAGCAGCGTTCTTTTGTGATTTATAACCGAGAGACTTTGATATCGCTTCTGCAGCGTCCTTTATTTGAGTTCCCCAAGATTTGTTTAATCGATTAGAGGGGCTGGATACTGAAAGTCCAGCCACAAGCTTCCCAGAATCATCCCTGATGCCCGCTCCAATGCACGAAACCCCTGGCTCTGCCTCCTCATCGTCCAATGCATAGCCCATAAGGTTAATCCTATCGAGTTCTTCAAACAAACTCTGAGCATCTTTGATGGTGTTTTGCGTGAAAGTCTGTAAACCACATCTACGGATGTATCCAATGGTTGATTCGCGCCCGTCTTCTAGAAGGAAAATCTTCCCAACCGCCGTAATATGTAGTGGCGCCTTGGCACCGACCAAATGCGCAACCTTCATGGCAGATCTCTCGGTCGAGATGCGCTCAATGTAAACCATTTCATCCCCTTGCCGGACTGACAAGTTGATCGTTTCCTGAAGCTCTGCGTGCAACGATTGCATGAACGGTAATGCTTCTTTGCGGAAATCTAAGTTTGCTTTAGTTATATTTCCAAGTTCGAGGAACTTCGTACCCAGTCTGTAGGTTCCCGATTCCACTCGTTCAATCATGTTGTAGTGAGCGAGTGCATTCAAGATTCGGTGGGCAGTCGATGGGTGAAGTGAGGATAGTTTTGCAATCTCCTTCAGATTCACTGTTCCAGATGCTTTAGATAGGATGTCTATTACATCCATCATTCGGTCGATAACCTGTATCGACGTTCGACTAGTAATATTTTCCACTTAGACTTTATCATTCTTTTTGTGCATCGCGTCATTTTAATGGAAAGGCTTTCTTGCCGCAAGTTTATTAAAATATCGAACGTCGCCGATTTTGTCGGAGTCTTTTTACCTCAGAGTATTTGGTAGAATCGAGGTTTTTACTTTCTCGAAGTCGCCGATCCCATTGTTGCTCTGCGGCTCTGAATTTAAAGACTGGGGCGGAAATGCGGGTTGGACTCTTCGTTACGTGTTTGGCGGACTTAATGCGGCCTAGCATTGGGACATCAACATTAAAACTCCTTGAGAAGGCTGGGTGTGAAGTAGTTTTTCCGATGACGCAAACTTGCTGTGGGCAGCCAGCTTATAACTCAGGCGACAGTGAAAATGCGAAGCGTCTCGCAAAAAAGCTTATTTCTGAATTCGCGGATGTGGATTATGTAGTGGTGCCATCCGGCTCTTGCGCTGGAATGATTAAAGAACATTACACAAAATTGTTTGAAAGCGATAAAGAATTTTTATCGAAATCGGAGTGGCTTGGCGCGAGGACTTTTGAGCTCACCGATTTTCTTGTTAATGTTCTGCGAGTTGAAAATATTGAGAGCTCCTTTCAGGGCGAAGTAACTTATCACGATTCCTGCGCCGGTCTAAGAGAGCTTGGCATCAAGGAGCAACCACGTAAATTGTTGAGTAAGCTTCAGCACGTTGCTATCAAGGAAATGCCTGGTGCCGAGCAGTGTTGTGGCTTCGGTGGCACCTTTTCTATCAAGTATGGTGATATTTCCGGGCGTTTGGCTGATTTGAAGTGTGAGGAAGTTGAGCAATCTGGGGCTGATACTTTAGTGCTCGGTGACCTTGGCTGCATCTTGAATATTGAAGGTCGTTTACGGCGACGTGGAAATTCAAAAACTAAAGTACTTCATATCGCTGAGGTCCTCGCGGGCGAAAATCTTGGTGATGAGACTCCTAAGTAGAACGAACAAAAAATAGGTCTATGGAAATTACTTCACACCAGTTCAAAAAAACTGCAAGTCTCAAGTTGAGAGACCAAAAAGTTCAAAGCGCCCTTGGAAAAGCCAAGGGCAAGTTTGTAGTGGCTAGAGAACGCGCTGTTAAGGAGTTGGACAACCTTGAGGAAATTCGGCAAGCAGCGGCTGATATGCGTAGCCATTGTCTAGAGAATTTAGATTCCTATCTTGAGGAGTGGGAAAAAAATGCAACCGCCAAAGGAACGGTAGTGCATTGGGCCGAGTCTGCGGAGGAGCTTAATTCTCTAGTTGTCGAAATCGCTAAGCGGAATAATGTAAAAAAAATTATCAAGTCCAAATCGATGATTGGTGAGGAAACGGGCTTGAATCGCTTCGTTGAGGGACACGGAATTGAGGTTAAGGAAACAGATCTCGGAGAATACATAATCCAGCAGGCGGGGGAGCACCCATCGCATATCATTGCTCCAGCGACCCACAAATCAAAGGACGATATTGCCGATCTGTTTGCGGAAAAACATCAGACTCCTCGATTGGATGATATTGAGGAGCTCACTCGAGAGGCTAGAGAAATTCTAAGACCGCACTTTCTCACGGCAGATATGGGGATCACGGGTGCCAATTTTATGATCGCAGAGACAGGATCAACTGTGATCGTGACTAACGAGGGAAATGGTCGGATGACGACTACTATGCCTCGAGTACACGTAGCGATAAGCAGTATCGAAAAATGTATTCCGACTTT
>JAURFP010000038.1 GCA_030834275.1 Burkholderiales bacterium
ACATCGACCAATAAATGCTCCTGCAAAGCCGCGGATAGATGTTTGACTCATATTGGTCAACCCAAGATTTGCTATGTCCGCAGTAATTCCAGTTGAGTTATACGCTCCAGAGAAAAACCCTGTATCACCGGTATCCCATCCAGCGCCGCCAGGATGAGAAATCGTTAATCCATCAATCGTATGCCCGAGACCATCAATATTCCCCGAGAAGCTGTTTTTAACCCCACGTGAGTAAGATCCCGCATCCGTAATGTTTGCACCAAATGCAAAATTACCTGAGTCCGCGAAAGACAGAGAAGAAATCACGGTGTAGGAAACCGTTGATCCATCTGAACCTAACTTCGTTGAAAAATTCGCACCATCCGGCAAATCGACCTTCGCAGAGAATCCAGCATCGGTTTTTGCGATCGTGTAGTCACTCGTGTTCCCACTCGAAACCGCGCCTTGTCCGTAGAGTAGAGCAAGTTTTGCACTACCAGAACCCAGTAAATTTGAGTTAATGTTGATATCCCCCGACGCATTCAAGGTGAGGGTATTAGCAGACCAGGAAACTGCGTCGTTGACATTGATATCCCCATCGGAGCCCGACGCTCCACTGGAACTCAAAATCGTCACGTCAGCACTCGATAGGTTTGTACCCAACGTGGTTCCCGTGATATCTCCTCCGCTCGCCGCGATCGTAAAATCAACAGGGTCGATCAACCACTGTCCTGTTTTCCCATTGGGGGCGGTGGCATTCACAGCCACTTCGTCGAGTACGAGTCGATGTCCGGACGTCTCAACACGCCCTCCACTTCCTTGCTCCTCACCACCGATCACTGCGAATTGACCTTGCGCCTTCGTGACCGAATTTTCATTCGCTACATCCGACCACGCGACGATCGTTCCTCCATCCCCCGTATGCGTCGCATTCGCACTGAGTTCTGCGCCAGACTCGATCGTCGTGAACGTTGCCTCTCGCGTATTGCCCTGCCCTTGCCAATCACCGCCCATTAAAATAACACCGCCACCGGTAAAACCATTAGCACTGATAACTGCACTACGAGCGACAGTTACCTCCTCACCCGTGACACTAATTTGGCCACCATCTCCAGCGGCACTACTTCCATTTAAAACTCCACTGACGCGTACACCACCACGCTCACCCGCGTCTAAATCGATTTGCTGTGCGATCACCGTACCAGAGCTCTCAACCAATGTGAGCACACCATTTTCCGAGACAATGGTGTTAGCACTCCTCGGTAGATTAATCGTGGAATCCACGATCGCTTGCATCGCATTTGCCTTAAAAGTCACACGCCCCGCGTTGATGCTTCCTTGATTATCAATGAGTGAATCCACCGCACTGGCATTCATACGCAACACAATGGTGTTGTTATTTGTAATACTTAGCTCGACGAGATCTCCCGATGCGAACACCACGTCGCTTTTCGCGTCTATCGTCCCACGGTTAAGAATCCGCGGACTCACGAGCGCGACTTGATCGCCAACGATACTTCCCTCGTTCGTGATTCCTCCGTCGTGCTCCCCGCGAGCGAGTACGTATTGCTCAGATAAAAAATCCTGGTCTGCGATCTGCAAAGTGCTCATTACGAGTGAACCCACGTTCACGCGCGCACCTCCACCAACTAAAACGCCTCCAGAATTTAAAACAAATATTTTTCCGTTCGCAGTGAGCTGACCCAAGATAGACGTTGGCAGGCCAGAGGAAATCCGATTCAATGTCGAAGAGGAACTGTTCGGTTGCAAGAAATTCACCTTGGCATCCGCCCCGATATCGAAGCTCCCCCAGTTGATAATTCCCTTGTCCGTGGTTTGCGTGATGGTTAACTGTCCAGCCGAGCGCTCAATGCTAACCGCACCGCTTACCACAATTTCATTCTCGGGCAACCTCAGATCTGTGGCTCCCGCACACGCTACTCCACCGAGGAGCAAGATATGCGCATACCCCATCGTTTTTCTCAGTCCATGCCTGATCCAACGCAGATGTCTCACTGGCGGCAGCTCAGATGAAATGAGGTTTTTTCGGGCCATCGCTAGAACGTCCACGTCATCGCGAGCCACAACCGCGTTTGATAATTGGTGCCATCGTTATCACTACCGGTGCTGTCGGCACCGTAGTTTTTTCCGAGCTTGGTCGCAACCAACACATCAAGATTCAAGTCATCGAGGGCCAACCACGTGAACCCGGCCCCCGCGCCCTTTAGTTGATAACGATTTGGGCCGGTCATGACCGAAGCAATCGTGCTAAATTGCTTTGCGTACTGGGTGATCTCTCCCCAATCAAAAAATACTTTTCCCGTGACTGCCTGCGTCATTTGTCGACGCCACTCGAGTTGTACGAGCATTGCCTCGTCACCACTTGCCTCCGAAGCCGGATATGCTCTCACTCCAGAAGCTCCACCAAGCGACATTTTTTCTGCAGAATCTAAATTGCGACCAAAGCTATGTTGACCGCTCGCAATAAACCAAAAACTGTCTCTATCGGTCAGTCTTTGAATGCGGGTTGCGCTAATCGCCAATTTTTTAAAATGCCCTTGCGTTCTCGCATTGTCCTGATCGTCTTGCCAATCCGTGTGGGAACCAGAAAGATCTACCCACCCATTCGAGAGTGTCGCGCTTAGCAGATTGAACCCTCCGCTAAGCCAACCATCTTGCAATGTGCTACTGAGCGATACGTTCCAAACATCAATTTTTTTATCGGTACTAACTGCGCCGGAGGCTACGTCGTAGTTTGTTCTGTGCGCGTAACCGATCGAGCCATTGATCTCCGCTGCTCGGCCTTGCCAAAGCGGCTTCGCGAGCGTCGTAGTCGAGGACTGAGCATCCCCGTATCCCGCGAGGGTTTCGTACGGAGTACCCAAGGTATAAACCAGATCCGTGTACTGATAGCTTATCGTTACGCCATCGAACAATATCGGTGCTGTCACACCCGCTCCCTGGTAGAGGAGCTCTGCGTTATTGAGATACACAAAATTGAATCGCTCTCCAGCTCTCAGCGGGCTTTCCAAATTCACACTTAGGGTTCCACGGTTGTAATCCGTGCTGCGGCTTCCGTGGTTATCCGCTGTTAACGAACCATTCACGAGTGGCGTATTTTCAGCGACCACAATGACATCTGTTTCCCCGACTAATTCTCCGGGTTGAAGATCGAGCGAGGCTTCGATACCGGCCACTGTATTGAGCTTTCGAACCCCCGAATCTAATTCGTTAATACGTAAAACATCCCCGCGCTTTTGCTCACTATCCAGGTAATTCGCAATGCGATCGATCGGGAACCGTAACCCCTCGTCTGCATCAATTAAAATCGAACCGAGCTTCGCCTCAACGATTTCCATTCGGAGTGTATTTTCGGTTAAATCTTGGGGGGGAAATATGACCGTTGCCCAGTATCCGCGCTCGCGATAGAAATTTCCCACTACCGCTTTAACCGAATCAAGATCCTGTGCGCTCAACGCTTGGCCAACAAAAATTTTCAATATCGCTTGAATTTCCTCAGTCGCAATCGACTCGTTACCCGATATATCAAAACGATCGATACGCGCCGTAGGGCCTTGTGAATCTAACTCGACCTCACTATTTTCCGGGATCTTGCTAGGAATCGACTGCAGTGGAATTGGCTGCGGAAGGGTTCTTTGGATTGTGCCGCTATCCGGGCGCTCGGCAGCGCACACCGATCCCATTAGCGCAGCTGAGAGCAAGCAAACAACAAAATATCGGTTGGATTCTAGGAAGAATCCTCGTCGGCAAACCAAAATGAATTGATCCTCTTTTCGTTAATTTGGAACTCGATATTCACGGTGTCCGCCCTAACGAAAATTGGTCGCCGAAAATACAAAGCTGCTCTACAGCGCTCGTACCTTTCCTACGCGTCTGATAATACTCTCTTTTTTGGGAAAAAACTCGAAAAGTGAGACTGGATTACATGGCTAAAAAGCGAGACCCAGAACCTTTAAAAGCCGAGATGGCTATCTCTAGCCCAAACACAGCCAAGATCTTTGTGCCCCCGACCCTAGTTGCGCTTGAGCCCTAAAACACTCACCGAATCTACGAACTGATTGTCGTGAGTATCGAGAATCGAGAAGGATAGTTCTCCCTGGTGCTCTGGTGAGAAGTGAAACATGAATGCTGGGTTATCGGAAATTGAGAAATTCACCTCTGCAGAAATGAGCTCTTCCTCATTAAAACCCACTCGGATTTTTTGGATAAAGTTGGGGTTTGCATTGGCATCCAAATCCGAGGCCATAGCAGACTCATTCGGGTGGCGCACTTGCACTTTTAGTAAATTTGGCTGATCGAGCTCCACTCGGAAGGTGCGTTTGCCGTCAGCATCCTTAAAGCTATTTTTATACTTATCAAGCTTGAATTTCATTTTTCCAAGCAACGGATCAATGCCAGCGTTTTTACCTGCTGGAGCCGAACAACCACCTTTCACCTCAACCCATCGCTGATCCATAAAGAGCTCACCATCGCTCATCTGCGCGACCGCTCGGATGTAGGTGAATTTTTCAATTCTGAGTCGCGTTTCCAAATGTAGCGAGCCTCTCGAAGGGCTCATCTCAAAGATAGCCGCCGTGGGAATAGGGTTTTGATCTACGATTAGGTATAACTTCTCGATAAACCGATCATTATTTTGATCAACCAAGCCTTCGATGAGTATTGGTACCGTTGAGGCATCATCCAAGTCCTTATTCACAGTCAGCCGTACGGTTGAGGTCTCTCCCGAAGTCACTGCCTTTGCTCCAAACATCAAATTTTTCAGTGTTAACCACTCTTTGACTTCCTCTTGGAGCGGCTGAACGTCATCGGCTGCGTGTAAAAAATTACTCAGAAAAAGGAATCCAACCGAGAGGACAACAAACAAATTTTTGATGAATGTCATAAGTTAGAGCGAACGAAAAGATAGAAAATCATGAATAACTCCGAGGTTAACACAGAGATTACACTCTGTATTTCGCGATTTTTTTCGATTTCACTTACTCCGATGGAGGTAGGTGCGCACTTTCGATTGGTAAGTTTTTGATGTTAATAACCGATCGCTACTCTCGATCTCTCGGCGATTAATTTTGAGCATTTCAACTCCATCAAGACTCGCTTTCGCACTACAGTGTTTACGACACGTATCGTCAGGGTCTGAGAATACGATCCGCTCAGGTTCGAATGAAGCCGATAAAAAACATACATTGGCCTCATCTGTGTCATGCAATATCCACCGCTCGTCAGATTTAAATTCAACTACCCCATCGATGCGGCATTGATGGCCGTTTGGAAATTCATACTTCAGGGACAAATAGGCAGCTCGCTCGCTAACTGGGTAAAAAATAAGACTATTCTCTGATTGATAAGTCTCATCGTCTAATCGGGTATTTTGGAATTCATGCCGATATTCGCCAATCACTTCATCGAGCAATTTTTGTGCTCGCCCTGGCTCACCCTTATCCGCATAGACTGCTTTGGTAGACTCAGAAGTTCTAACTGCGCGAGCCTTGAGTGCCTGAGCTACATTCACGATACAAGTACGAGGGTCTGGGACTTCAACGCAGCTCTCGAGGGAGTGAAACCCAAAGACGTAACTCCCCTGCTTCATTTGGATAAAGCGAATCTGTTTCTCTATTTTTGTAATTTCCTTGTGGAGCGAATCATCCGTGCACCAAATTTTTAAAAATGTAGTTTCCGCGACCTCTTTTGGAGCCATTCCGAAACACTCGTGATAGAGATAGGAATTTCGCTGAACTGTTTCTGCGATGTCCAGGAAAACCGCCTCGCGACCGTATGCAGAGCTTTGAAATAGCCCCATTAAAACCAAGACACCAAAACACAGTACTCTAGATTGGATCAAAGGCTCATACTCCGAGCGAGTTACAAAAACACTCGCTCTATAAACCAACCCGCACCGAGGAGTAACACCGCACCAGAAATGACGAGCGAGAGCATTCGCTGCCGCGTGTGTCCGCGGTCTATATCCGCAAAAAATGAGGTGGAATTAACGAGCTTCCACAACACGACTGCCAAAAGCACGATGAGGAGTTGGCCAATCTCTACTCCGATATTAAATGACGCTAAGGCCCAACCAATGCCATTTTCAGGAAGACCGTAATCACGTAATACCGAGGCAAAACCAAATCCATGGATTAGTCCGAAAATAAAGGTTACCCAATACCGTTTTGAAATATCTTTAACAAAGAAGTTTTCGACTGCAACGTAGACGATACTCAGAGCGATCAAAGGCTCAACGAAACTACTGGGCACCGAAAAAACATCCAAAACTGCCAGTGAGAGCGTGATCGAGTGGGCGATAGTAAACGCTGTGACGACCTTAAAAAGTGGATAAAAACTACGCCCCAACACAATTACCACCAAAAGAAAAGCAATATGATCAAAACCAATCGCAATGTGCTCGATACCAGAAATCACAAATTTGTAAATAAGCTCCCAAAGAGAGGGCTCCTGAGTCGAGAGCGCCAACGATGTCTTGGTTACATCCAAGAGCGCAATAAATTCCCGATCACCCGTAACACTCACCATGTGCCTCGATTGGGGGTCAATTTCTTGGAATAACGTCGAGGAGTATTGCGTCGGGATGTTCGGATCGACGCAAGACCACACCAGATAAAAAATGACGTGATCCCCTTTCACATCGATATCTTCCCGAATAAGCGGTGCGACTGGAGCATCATCACAAAACAATCTCACATGCTCATTTAGATAGCGATGAACTTGGCCCACATTCTGCTGGAGGAGATCCATATCGATTACACCACTCTCGCTGACGAAGTCACGATCCAAGGCGACCGATAAATCAACTGCGTTCAATTCAACTTGCCCACTTATCTGTGGACCCATGGCGACTAAGCGGCTGCTCGAGAGCTTCGTTTGGTGGGCAGACGCAATACCAATAAAAGAAACAAAAATTAAAAAGAAGCCAAACCGAAAAAATCTATGAAACATTGAAGGATACTCGCAGTCCAAGTCACTTGAAGCACATTATTTTACTAAGAGATACAAAAAATCCAAAAAAAACTGGCTTATAACGAAATATTGAACTTTACCCAGGGATCTGGGTCTACGTAGTGTGACTGTTAACAATGTCCTGTTTGTTGGCAGTCCATCCCCTATTTCCTCATTAGTCTCCTCTTGAGGAACCTGAACGGCGCCACGTGGCGCCGTTTTTTTTAGAGGCGGTATACTCAAAATTATGCATAGTCACAATCTAAATAAATGGACCCATCACCACAACTTTGCTAGTGCAAGTTCCGTAGCAGCAAGACGCTCACTCATCGTCCTGATTATCACATTCGCCGCAATGATTATTGAGATTACGGGTGGACTATGGTTTAACTCACTTGCACTGTTGGCCGATGGCTGGCATATGGGAACCCATGCGCTGGCTATCGGGATCACGGTATTCGCGTACTGGTACTCCAAAAAACATATTCACGACCGAACCTTCTGCTTCGGAACCTGGAAAGTAGAAGTGCTCGGCGGCTATACCAGCGCCATTTTACTAGTCGTGATAGCGGGGTTGATGCTTTTTGAATCAATTGAGCGGTTCTTAACGCCGGAGCCGATTAATTATCAAGCTGCACTCGTCATCGCCTGTGTAGGTTTGGCTGTAAATGCCATATGCGCTGTCTTACTGGGATTTAAAACAGATGAACACCATCACCATCACCATCACCATCACCATCACCATCACCATGAACATAAACATGACCACAGCGACCTGAATTTAAAGGCAGCCTACCTGCACGTGCTTACCGACGCTCTCACGTCAGTGCTCGCAATTCTCGCACTCGGCGGTGGGCTCATGTTTGGCTGGGCTTGGTTGGATCCGATGATGGGAATCGTAGGGGCGGCTCTCGTCACGATCTGGGCTCGATCACTTATTCGGCAAACAAGCAGCGTCTTATTGGATCGCGAGATGGATGAAGCGACAACCAACTCGATTAAAGAGGAATTAGAAAAAGGAACTCCAGCTAATAAGACTGTGGTTGCAGACCTACATCTATGGCGCGTAGGGAACGAGAGCTATGCCTGCGCCGCCACACTCGTTACCCATAATTCACAGCTCGACTCAGAGGCAATTAAAAATCGCCTAAAGTCATTCAAAGTCGCTCATACAACTCTCGAAATACAAGTTTGCAAAGACGTTTAATCGAGCTCGCTTCCGTTTATTCCGGAAATTTCATTGCTGCATCGTCTACATTATAGGGATCTGCAATTTCACCCGATGCGATACGGTCTCGCTCGGTAGCCCTCAAAAATGTTACGACAGAAATGATTTCTTCATTTGAGAGGATGCTGCTGAACGCCCCCATCTTTCCACCCCGGCTTCCATCTCGAGGAGTTCCCGAATAAACCGTCTCAAAGATTTCCGCGTTGGTGTTTCCCCGAAACATAAATTTTCCGCAAGTTAGACATGGAGCACGCCCGGTTCCAACACCTCGACCGCCGTGGCAAGCTGAGCATTTCTCCGAAAAAATATTTTCGCCCTGACTCACAAGCGCTTTGTTATCGATCGACAAAGCCAAATCTCCCGGGTGCATTCGATGTGGCTCCTGCGCGCTTGCGACTGAAGTAACCCCTAAAACAAAAACGATCGTCAAAAAATAAGACAATTTCATACCGAATACCCCCATACTGTTTTACGGATTCTCCAACTCAACCACTCTACCGTCGCCAAGCTTTATACCCCGCCAACGCAAGTGCGAGCCAAGCCACCATCAGTGTCACACCACCAATGGGTGTGACGTTCACAAGCTTTGGTAACTCTAACCAAACGGAGATATAAATACTGAAACTGAAAATACTCGTGCCAAGAATAAACAAGTAGCTCGCCCACTTGAGAAGTTTCTGGCGACCAAGCTCACGATTTGCGAGTATCGCCAAACCTAACGCAACGATTACGACTGCATGAACTTGGTTGTAACGAATAGCCGTCATCAGAAACCTAAAATGCTCATTGGTTATGATGTCACGCAGGCCGTGCTCCGCGTAAGCGCCAAACGCAATAGCAATAAAACCTATTAAACCGCCAAGCGCCAATATCATAACAACCTCTCAATGGTATTTCTTGCCTCACAATAACCGAGCTTCGCAAAACGCCATTTGGCAAACACCCGATAACAAAACTCGAGGAGCCTATTAACACCAGGAGTTCCAGCGAGGTAGGCCAATGTACGCCATCCACGCAGTTGCCGCCAGATAACCACGAACGCACTCACACCTACGTGTAGGTCTCCCGCTTGATCTCTCACATGAAGAAACTTCAGTGCATCCAGTCTTGTAAAAGACTCATGATCCAGGGAAACCTCGGCCTTGCTAATATCCAACCAAGAGAAAATGCCCGGATCAGCAATGCGCCGATAGTAGCCAATTTCTCGGGAGCACATCCCACAATTGCCGTCAAAGTACACCGTAACTGGCATTATTTTTCCCAAAAATATACACCCAATATAGAAGGACATTCAGCAGAAAGGTTCAGTACTTAGACGAGAAAATAACGATTAACCCTCGAATTCCACCATTCGTTATGGTTCCTATAAATATCCTTTTTTCGAATAGCCCTTGAAGCGCAAACGGAACTATATTACGCTGGCTAAAACAAAGCGTGGTAACCACCAACTATCTCGCTCGGTTGGAGACAATAGGGAATAAATAGGGAGAAGAGGAAGTATGAAAATCTTAAGATTTATCACAATCATCTACGCGTCATTATTAATGGTGAATTCTGCTCAAGCGGATCACCACAAACAAACCATGTGGGATGTCATCGTGAATGACGACCGATTTACGACCTTTGCGACCCTTGTCGAAGAGGCTGGCTTAATAGAGCTTTTCGATGAGCGAGCCAAGTTTCCAGTAACGGTTTATATTCCGACAAACTTTGGCTTCTCGACAATGCCTCAAGCAATGAGCTCTGCGTTTAGATTTGCAGTAAACAAAGATATCCTCGTGAAACTAATCCGTAGCCACTATTTTCTTGGTACCTACCAAAATCCCGCTGAGGGCAGTGAATTCGTCACGGTCAATATCGATGGGAATAAAGTAAAAATCGCTCAAGATAAGGACCTATTCGTAAAAGATATGGTTATTCGCGATAAGGACATTTCGGTTGGAAACAAAAAAATCGTTCCAGTTGACTGCGTAATGTTCGTGCAACCAAGCCGACAAGACGCGCGTTTAACTGAAGATCAGCAGGAACGATTTAATATCACTTCTTGCTGCTTACGCACCATGAAGGAAACTGCCGCCTTCTTAAACTCAGTAGTATTCGAGTAACAAAAAACGGCAAAAAAAAGCCGCTCACCAGAGCGGCTTTTTTTGTGTCTGCAAGATTAGTGTTGATCTTTTTTCATCGACACGATTATAAACTTACCTCCCTCGGCAATGGCCTGAAACATCACATGATCCCCCTCAGTTAATCCATCAAGCATTGCAGCATCTTTCACACTGAACCCCATAGTCATCGCACTCATCTCCAAGTTCGGGATATCTGCATGTTTGAGCGTAATTGAACCACTTGCCGTATTAATTTTTTTAACAATGCCATGCACACTCGGTAACTCACCATGCATCTCATGCCCTTCGTGCCCTTCATGATGCATCTCATGCCCTTCATGCATCTGCTCATGGTGGGCTGCAAGCAAGTATGAGGAAATAATCAAGCAACCAACTGAAAACAAACTTAATCCAAACTTTTTCATATTTTTTCCTCCCTTTTATTAATGTCCGTTATGCGACTTGGGTTTTCTGACTTTTACCTCGATCGTCTCTTCCGAAACCCTAGCAAGGCGCATAGATCCTGATCCGGCATCGCTCTCACGTCTCGGATTCTCATCCATCTCAATCTCATGTGAAATTGTCCCTTCAGGATGATTAAACCACTCTGGGTTTGAATAATCTCCTGGTGCTTGATCTTTACGCACTTTCACGACGCTGAACATCCCTCCCATCTCAACGGAACCGAATGGTCCATCGCCCGTCATCATCGGCGCGGTATTCTCCGGCAGGGGCATTTCCATCTCGGTCATATCTCCCATGCCACGCTCGCCCATCACCATGTAATCTGGTATCAAGTCGCTAATCTTTTCAGCAACACCCCGATGATCCACGCCGATTAGAGTGGGAACATTATGACCCATCGCGTTCATCGCGTGGTGGCTTTTATGACAATGAAAGGCCCAATCTCCCTCTTCGTTTGCAATAAATTCAATTTGACGCATCTGCCCAACTGCAATATCGGTAGTGACCTCGGGCCATCGCGACCCAGGTGGGGTTGGTCCCCCATCGGTACCAGTTACTTCAAATTCATGACCATGCAAATGGATGGGATGATTGGTCATCGTAAGATTCCCGATACGAATACGAACGCGATCATTCAATCGAACGTTTAAAGAATCGATCCCCGGAAAAACCCGGCTATTCCATGACCAAATATTGAAATCCGTCATAGTCATAATTTTGGGTGTGTAACTGCCGGGCTCAATATCGTAGGAGCTCAATAAAAAACAAAAGTCTCGATCCACTTTGTGGATCGCAGGATGCGGCACTTTCGGGTGTGTAACCCAAAACCCCATCATCCCCATAGCCATCTGAGTCATCTCATCAGCATGCGGATGATACATAAACGTTCCAGGGCGTCTCGCGACAAATTCATACACAAATGTTTTACCCGCCTCAATCGCTGGTTGCGTGAGTCCACTCACCCCATCCATCCCGTTCGGAAGACGTTGTCCATGCCAATGGATACTCGTTCGTTCTGGGAGCTTATTCGTCACAAAAATTCGAACCCGATCCCCCTCAACTACTTCAATGGTGGGTCCAGGGCTTTGTCCGTTATATCCCCACAGGTGCGCCTTAAACCCTGGTGCCATTTCCCTGACAACGGGCTCCGCTACTAAATGAAACTCCTTCACACCATCTTTGTATCGCCAAGGTAAAGTCCAGCCATTTAACGTGACAACCGGATTGTAATTTGCGTCTTCAGGTTGATACGGTGGCTGTGTATTGGTATCTGTTCGCTCGACTGGCTCCGGTAGATTCGCAAGCGTATATTTACTCACGGCAGCTACTGAAAACGCACCTCCCGTTATGCCAGCCATTCGAACAAAGTTTCTTCGTGATTTATCCATTAATGACCCCTTGCCTCAGAGCCCGAAACCGATCTGACGGTTGAAAGGCTAATATCTCCGGGGCTACCCGCTATCGAAGATAACAGGGCTGCGTCGGCTAACCAAAATTGCTCTTTGCTACGAATCGCCGACATGATCGTTCCCACCTGATCTCGCGCATCCGCGAGCAACTCAAACACACCAATAATCATTCCGTTATAGCGCAGCAAATTCTCCTCTGAGATCAGCTTTCGAAGTGGCACCACCTCCGTTTGATAGTGCTTTGCGATATCGTGCGCGGTCAAATACGCCGAGTAGGTTTGACGAAGTTCAGAGCCTGCGTTTCTCACCGTTGCCTCCATAGCATTCGCCGCGGCAAGCGTCCGGGCATTCATCGCATCGCGTTTTAGATCGCCCCAGTCAAAGATAGGAAGAGCGATTGCGACCTCAAATCCGTCTGGATTCGTTCGAGAGCCGTCTGCAAATTTCGTTTTGTAAATTGCCGTCAGCTCGACATCCGACCAACTCGTCACCAAATTCAATCCCTGTGCCTGCGACGCTGCATCTAGTCGAATTTTCGCGAGCTGCACATCAATTCGCGATAGAAAGAATTCTTGACCAACTAGTTGAGTTTCCCGGGGCATCTCCGGTATATCAGGAAGTCGCTGGGTAAGGCGCATGACTCGACTTTGATTCTCGGTCAACCCCAGCAAACGATTTAGTGCTTCACGACTCGCCACGACCTCGTGTGACGCCAACGCTAAACTCGTAGCAGCATCGGCATAAAATGCCTGCTCGCGCGCGCGATCCAATCGATTAAAGTTGCCCACCGCTTCCATACGGCGCGCTAATTCTGCGCTCGCCTCGGCACTCGTCAATACTTTTTGTGCATACTGCCGTAGCTCTTGAGCGGTCACCGCTCGCACCCAGGCCTGCCTTACTTGCGTAATATGTCGGGTAATCGCTCCAATCATTCTTTGTTCGACTAGACCAACCTGCGCCTTTGCGACCTGTTGCCGTTTAGGTAAGGTGACAAGATCTAGCAAACCAAAGGAAATCGCTCTAGCAAGCTCAAGTTCGCCAGGTGCGCTCATGCGCTCAAATGCAAACTGTGGATTCGAAATTCTCCCACCTTGCGCAGCAATCGCCATATCGGCCATTGAGTCAGCGACTAACGTATGCAGATCGGGACTATTCAATAACGCGATGGTTACCGCCGCATTTTGATCAACTTCATTTTGAATTAACTCCTCAACACGCGCCTCGTTTAAACTTCTTTGCTGATCATCTTTTGGTAGTTGATAGCCAGTTTGAGCGAAAGACTCCGTTTTATCACTGACTCGTTGCATGACTACTTTGGAGTCCAAACTCGCACAGCCACTGATCCAAGCGATCAGCATCGCAAACACGAAGTACCTTGAGTTTTCAACATTGAAACGAGTCATCAAAAAAATCTATTTCTCTCGTTGTTTTTTGTAACGATAAATATCCCGAGCGTAGGATCTCCACCCCCCGATCTCTGACACAGTCTTGTTCGAGTCCTCCCAAGACTGAACTGGGGCCTTTTGGTAGTTTTGATATTGCGAGAAAGCGCGCTCACCGGGATGGTTTTTTATAGATCCATCCTCTCCATCAGCAGCGGCTATAAAACCCGAGAATACCAGAGCCACTCCTAAACAAAAGAGCTTAAACCAACCCTTTACACGAAGATTTTTGTACATATTTAACTTTAACATTATACCTT
>JAURFP010000039.1 GCA_030834275.1 Burkholderiales bacterium
GTGTACTTCGCTAGCAAGCCGCGATTAAATCTTGGCTCAGGCTGCTTCCAATTCGCACGTCGCTTTGCAAGCTCCTCATCGGATACGTTGACCTGAATAAGAAGCTGGTGAGCATCGATCGTAATTTCATCTCCGTCTTCAACCAACGCAATATTCCCACCTACGAATGCTTCTGGAGCAACATGACCAACAACCATACCCCAAGTCGCGCCCGAGAAACGTCCATCAGTTAAAAGCCCCACAGACTCACCAAGGCCAGCCCCGATAAGCGCTGAAGTTGGCGCAAGCATCTCCTGCATTCCAGGACCACCTTTTGGCCCCTCGTAACGAATAACGATAACGTCACCCGATTTTATTTTCCCACCCATAATCGCGTCCATTGTTTCCTTTTCGGAGTTAAAGACTCGAGCAGGGCCTGTGATGACAGGATTTTTCAAACCGGTAATTTTAGCAACACAACCCTCAGTGGCAAGATTGCCTTTCAAGACCGCGAGATGGCCTTTTTTATAGAGGGGTTTATCGAATGGTCGAATCACATCCTGATCTGGAGATGGCTCAGCCGGGATATTCTCCAACTCTTCAGCAATGGTCTTTCCAGTGATTGTCATGCAATCGCCATGTAGCAACCCATTAACGAGGAGCATTTTAAGCACTTGAGGAACCCCACCCGCACGATGGAGATCAACACCCACATATTTTCCTGACGGCTTGAGATCACAAAAAACTGGCACCTTCTGTCGCATACGCTCGAAGTCCTCAATAGTCCACTCCACTCCAGCGGCAGATGCGATAGCTAAATAATGGAGAACCGCATTGGTAGACCCGCCAGTTGCCATGATTAGCGCAACGACATTTTCAATAGACTTACGGGTAATAATGTCACGTGGTCTGATGTTATTTTTAATTGCATTCAGCAACACCCGACCAGACTCGCCAGCAGAATCTGTCTTCTCTGGATCGACCGCCGCCATCACAGAAGATCCCATCAAACTCATTCCAAGCGCTTCAAATGAGGAGGACATTGTATTCGCGGTAAACATACCGCCACACGCACCGAATGTTGGACATGCGTTTTTCTCAATCCCAACAAAATCTTCCTTTGAAATCTTCCCAGCGCTGTAAGCACCAACGGCTTCGTACGCACTAGCAATTGTAAGATCTTGTCCCTTCCAATTTCCCGGCTTGATCGTTCCACCATAGACATAGATCGCTGGGACATTCATCCTCGCGATCGCCATCATGCCTGCGGGCATATTTTTATCGCACGCTCCTACGACCAGCGCGCCATCCATCATTTGACCATTTACAGAGGTTTCAATAGCATCGGCAATCACCTCTCGAGATACGAGTGAGTACTTCATTCCGTCAGTACCCATCCCGATACCGTCAGTAACTGTTGGAACGCCAAAAACTTGCGGCATACCGCCAGCCTCTCTGATAGCCTCCATTGCGCGATCGACTAACGGCTGAATTCCCGCATTACAAGGATTCATGTTTGAATGGCCATTCGCCACCCCGACGATGGGCTTTTCAAAATCGCCATCGTTAAAATCGACCGCACGCAACATAGCCCTGTTGGGAGCACGAACGTCCCCACCAGTGATTAGTTTACTGCGCCAGTTATCAGCCATACCTCTTGCCTCCTCAATAAATACGATAGATTGAAAATTAATATTAATTAAATCATATATTTAGTTCGATTACCGATAGACACTGTCTTACCCAAAATAACGCAGAACTATTCTTGATTACATAAACATAGTCAAATATATTATTATTATATTTTTAATATATTAAATATATTAATGGAGCTAAGACATCTTCGATACTTTGTGACTCTGGCCAAAGAGTTACATTTCGGTCGAGCGGCAAACGCACTTCATATTTCGCAACCCCCCTTATCGATGCAGATTCGGGATTTAGAGAAAGAAGTAGGAGTCGAACTTTTTAGTCGGACGAAGCGAAGTGTATCTCTCACTCAAGCTGGAGGAGCATTCCTGCACGAGGCTAAAAATATCTTATCTCGGGTTGATCACGCAAAGACTGTCGCAGTCCAGGCTGCGAGAGGTGAAGTCGGTAATCTCGTTATTGGGTTTATCAGCGTTGCTGACTACAACTTACTCCCAAGCGTGTTACGAGAATTTCGGCGGGAATATCCACTCGTATCACTAAACCTAAGAGAAGCAACTACGGATATTCAAGTTGTCGATTTAATTAACGGAGTTATCGATGTGGGCTTCATACTCCCACCGATATACTCGGCGTCAATCGAAACGCGTGCCGTCTTGAAAGAGCCGCTGATCATTGCGCTACCGGAAAAACATTTATTGGCAAAAAGTGGAAAAAAAGTCTCAATAAAAAATTTAATAGACGTGCCCTTTATTATGACGCCACGGCAACATGCACCAGGGTTGTATGACGACATATTACTTCTGTGTAACCGGTACGGTTTCGCTCCAGCAATCGCACAAGAGGCGATTCAAATGCAAACAATCGTCAGCCTGGTATCAGCAGAAATGGGGGTCGCATTAATTCCAAAATCAATCGAGAACTTAAAACGACCGGGGGTTGTTTACAAAGAAATCGTCGAACCATCGCCAATGAGCGAAATCCATATTGCATGGAACACATCAAACGATTCACCTGCGGCGAGATTATTTATGGAGATAGTTAAAGAATTCGGGAGAATCACGGAATGAATGCGC
The DNA here is from genome assembly GCA_030834275.1 of Burkholderiales bacterium. Lineage (GTDB taxonomy): Bacteria > Pseudomonadota > Gammaproteobacteria > Burkholderiales > Eutrophovitaceae > Eutrophomonas. The sequence continues at coordinate 2,706 of JAURFP010000039.1, forward strand.
CAAAAGAATATCACCTGAATGATGAAGCCGATACGACCTCTTTAGGTGCAAAAATTGCGAAACACCTTACTTCTGGTATGACCATTTTCTTGAGTGGACAGCTCGGCGCAGGGAAAACCTGTTTGACCCGAGGAATTCTGCGAGAGCTTGGATACCACGGGAGCGTTAAAAGCCCCACGTATTCGTTAGTTGAAACATATGCAATTAACAACAAAAAAATATCTCACTTTGATTTCTACCGGCTTTCCGCTGCAGAAGAATTATTCGAAGCCGGTTTTGAGGAACATTTTTCTGAAGAGAATATATGTATTGTCGAGTGGCCTGAAAAAATAGCAACCGTCATAGATACTGCAGATGTTCTTATTCAATTCGAAATAGTAGGGACATCAAGAAAAATTACATTGGAGTCTGAGACATTAATGGGCAAAAAATTGATCGAAGGAGTTAGTCATGAGATTTAGGGTGATTTCTAAGTCACTAGTTACTTTCTGTTTGATTGTAATCTACAGCAACCCGTGCATTGCGAAATCCGCCAATGAGGCAGTCTCGATCGAGGTTAACTCCAGCGAATCTAGTACTGCAGTTAGAATCAAATTCAATCAAAAAATCTCCTACTCATGGAATCAGATTCCATCCCCAAACCGATTGTATTTCGACTTCGAAAACACAGAACTAAATAAAATATTAGAAGAAGCTGGAGATCAAATTAAGCCTTCCCATAGCCCTTTATTGACAGCAAAAGCCGCCAAAAATACACCCAACATCACTCGATTAGTATTTACGCTCGAAGAAGGTGTTACACCAAAAATAAGTGGCTCAAAAAATAATAACGAGATCATTTTTGTAGTCGCTAAAGCAGAAGGAAATCTAGATCCAATTGAGAACTTTTATAAAGCCGAAACCGATACAAATGCTGGGAAAAATAAGGCCGAACAAAGAATCGCGAAGAAGAATAAATTTGTGATCGCGATTGATCCTGGTCATGGCGGAAAAGATCCGGGCGCGCTAGGGGCGAGAGGAACACAAGAGAAACACATTACCCTTGCGATTGCAAACCGATTAGCCAAGCTCATCAACAAAGAGCCTAATATGCGCGCTGTACTGACTCGATCAACTGATGTTTATATCCCGCTTAGAGACCGGATCGAGAAAATTAGAAAGCATGAGCCAACAGTATTTATATCCATCCACGCAGACGCCGCTGAAAACAGAAAAGCGAGCGGATCATCCGTTTTCATACTTTCAGAAAAAGGGGAAAGCTCGGTTTATGCCAGATGGGTAGCTAAAAAGGAGAATGAAGCTGATCTTTTATTCGGGCCAAATATCGATAACCCAGATCCTCATGTTAAAACCACACTCATCGATCTGAATCAAACGTTCACAACAATCCTTAGCGAACGATTAGCAGAAAACGTACTAGCTAGACTTAAAAGAGTTAATAATTTACACAAAGAAAACGTCGAGAAAGCAGCTTTCGCAGTGCTCAAATCTCTAGACGTTTGCTCAATTCTCGTCGAGACGGCCTTCCTGAGTAACCATCAAGAGGAGAAAGACCTGAATAAGGACATGTATCAAGAACAAGTCGCGGCGGCAATACTCGACGGACTCAAAAATTTCTTTGAAAAAACGAGCGCCGAAGAGCTCGGGGTCACCATAGCGGAGAACTAACGAGGAACCAAAGCCGCGCGCCTAAATTGGGAAAAATCAGCGGTAAACCCCATCCCAAGGTCCGGGCACCACGGTCGCAGTTAGGCCATCTTCGCTAACATTCGGGCGATTTAGCGTGAATGTCGTCTCTGCCGTAACACCGCAGTAATCCATATACCCCATGCGAGCAATGATTCCCGCATCCGCCGTACAAAACATCCCATCTTTCACATACTGCTCATCAACAAATACACCGATAACATGCCCTAGTACCATATACGCGCGTTTATCAGGGTCGACTGCCGCACTAGGTAGCTCTAAAATTTTCCAAAGCTTACACTCGAGGGCAGCAGGCGTACCAGCAACCCTAGGCGGGCCCACCTGGATCGAATCAACAGCTTCCAAGCCTGATAGCACGAACTCATTGACATCTGACTTGACGAGCGCAGAACTCAGGTTCATCGCCTGATGAAGCTTTTGTGTCGCGAGCGAGCATACGAACTCACCCGTGTCCTCAATGTTTTTCAAGCTATCTTTCCTGCCTTGAGATGAGAACATAACCATTGGCGGGGCATCATTCACCGCATTAAAGAAACTGTACGGGGCCAAATTAACAACCCCCGAAGAGGACCTTGACGAAATCCAACCAATTGGACGAGGAGAAACAATCGCCTTAAATGGACTGTGTGGCAATCCATGGTCATTTTTTGCCGTGTCGTAATACATCCCAACCTCCCTGGCGGAACTTACTAATACCCCACTAAGACATTGCTTACTAATCTAAAGACTTAACAATGTCCTCTACCACTTTCTTGGCATCCCCAAAAACCATCATCGACTTATCCATGTAGAAAAGCTCGTTGTCCAGTCCAGCATACCCAGCCGCCATAGAACGTTTATTGATGATTACATTCCGAGCCTTATAGGCTTCCAAAATAGGCATACCAAAGATCGGACTACCCGGAGTTTTCGCTGCCGGATTAACAACGTCATTCGCACCAAGAACGAAGACCACGTCCGTCTGACCAAATTCGCTGTTGATATCTTCCATCTCATGTACCTGGTCGTAGGGCACCTCTGCTTCTGCAAGCAATACATTCATATGCCCGGGCATTCTTCCTGCTACCGGGTGAATTGCGTAACGGACCTCTATCCCTTTGGCAATTAATTTCTCAGTCATTTCCTTAACTGCGTGCTGCGCTCTCGCCACCGCTAAGCCGTACCCGGGAACGATGATGACCGAGTCAGAATTACCGAGCAGAAACGCAACATCATCCGCGCTACCAGACTTCACACTTCGCTGCTCTCCAGATTCCGCCTGCGCTCCCTCCTCTGCGCCGAAACCACCCAAAATGACGCTAAAGAATGAGCGGTTCATCGCCTTGCACATAATGTACGACAAGATAGCGCCGGAGGACCCTACGAGCGACCCAGCGATTATTAGCATCGGATTATTTAGCGAAAAACCGATACCAGCTGCAGCCCAACCGGAGTAACTATTCAGCATAGACACTACAACCGGCATGTCCGCCCCACCGATGGGGATAATAATCAGCACTCCGAGCACAAATGCGATTGCCGTCATTACAATAAACGGCAACCAATCCTGCGTAACAAAAAACCATAGTCCCGCCCCCACCATTAAAAGGGCTAAAACTAAATTCAGGAAGTGCTGTCCAGAAAATACGATTGGAGCACCTTTAAATATCCTCAGTTTGTATTTTCCCGAGAGTTTTCCAAAAGCAATGACAGAGCCTGAAAAAGTAATTGCTCCAACGAACGTGCCTAAAAAGAGCTCAAAACGATTGCCGAGTGGGATATGACCTTCGACTAGGTTGATGCCAAGCGCGAGAGGTTCGGCAACAGCAGCTACTGCAATTGCAACAGCTGACAACCCAATCATCGAGTGCATAAATGCAACGAGTTCCGGCATTTTTGTCATTTCGACACGCTTCGCCATAATAGTCCCGACACCACCACCAACCACGATCGCCGCAAACACGTTTAGAAAATTAGCCGAGGATCCAGAATCCATCGCCAACTTATAAATTAGGGCTAGCGTAGTGATTGCAGCGATGCCCATTCCAGACATACCAAAAACATTACCTATTCGAGAGGTCGTGGGATGAGACAAACCCTTGAGCGCCTGGATAAAACAAATCGACGCTACAAGATAGAGTAAAACAACAAGATTCATACTCACTGTGAATCCTCCGCTTTAACTTTTCGTTCTTTTTTCTTAAACATCTCCAACATTCTTCTCGTGACCAGAAAACCTCCAAATACATTTACAGAAGCCAGCGCTACGGCCGCAACTCCCATCGCTTGACCCAGCATCGTTTCGGTCAACGCAGCAGCAAGCATCGCGCCGACAATGACAATCGCAGAGATTGCATTCGTTACCGACATGAGAGGTGTATGCAGCGCCGGCGTAACATTCCACACGACGTGATACCCAACGTAGACCGCCAGTACAAAAATAATCAAATTTATGATTGTGGGATTTATCGATTCCAATTCAATGCACTCCTACGTTTATTTCAAATTTCCGCCAATACAAGCTAACGCGCCTTCAACAACTTCATCTCCGCGATTGATCTCTATTGATCCAGAATCTTTATTTAGTATTAACTCGAGAAAATTAAATAGATTACGAGCATATAGCGCACTCGCATCAGCAGCGACTGTCGCTGGTATATTCCCGATACCAATAATCTTCACCCCATATTTCTCAACCGTCCGATCGAGCTCAGACAAAGGACAGTTGCCGCCTTGAGACACAGCCATATCGACAATCACTGAACCGGGTTTCATGGATTTGACCATCTCTTCCGAAACCAGAACCGGCGCTGGCCTCCCAGGAATTAGTGCTGTGGTAATCACAATATCCGATTGCTTGATACGTTCAGCGACCAACTCCGACTGACGCCTCCTATAATCTTCTCCCATCTCCTTGGCGTAACCGCCTTCGCCCTTCGCAAGCTCCTTCTCTTCATCAGTCAGCGGCACTTCAACAAACTTAGCACCCAAACTTTCTACCTGCTCCTTTGTTTCAGGCCGGACATCGGTCGCCTCAACGACAGCGCCTAATCTTTTTGCGGTTGCTATTGCTTGTAGTCCAGCAACACCCACTCCCATGACGACTACACGCGCAGCCTTGACCGTCCCAGCTGCCGTCATCAGCATCGGCATAATGCGGGCATATTCGTTGGCCGCCATCAACACAGCTTTATATCCAGCTAAGTTTGCTTGCGATGAAAGTACGTCCATCGATTGCGCTCTCGAAATCCTAGGAAGTTTCTCCATTGCAAAACCCGTGGCTCCCGTTGAAGCAAGCTTTTGGAGTTCCGATTCTAGGTGCGGCTGCAAAAGCGCAATAACGACTTGCTCCTTTTTAATTAATCTAAGCTCCTCCTCAATCGGACCGCGCACTTTGAGAATGATATCTGCGCCGTACACGTCAGTTTTGCTTTCTACGATCGTAGCGCCTTGCGCTACATAGTCGGCGTCAGGTATCGAACATTTCGAGCCGGCTCCGCTTTCAACAATGACCCGATGCAAACCCTTCGCAAGAATTTTCTTCACGGTTTCAGGGGTCGCAGCGACTCGAGTTTCTCCATCAGCTATTTCGCGTGGAATTCCTATAAGCATTTAACAATTAATCCTTCTTTATAATCTGAGTGAATTACTTTCTACCCAAAACATATATACGAGGGCAACCAGAACGGGCCGAGCATTATAGGTTATCAGGTGGAATTAAGCCAACTCTCTATAATCTTTAGACATGAATATTATAAAACCTTTACCCGACACTCTGATTAGCCAAATCGCTGCTGGGGAGGTGGTTGAAAGGCCCGCGTCCGCCCTGAAGGAAATACTCGAAAATAGTATTGACGCAGGAGCGAAAAAAATCTCGATCTATTTGGAGGATGGTGGCACAAAACTTATTCGAGCAGTTGATGATGGCCCTGGAATAAGAAGAATTGATCTGGAGCCCGCAATATCTAGACATGCGACTAGCAAGATTGAAAATCTTAAAGATTTAGAGTCAATTGAAAGCCTTGGGTTTAGGGGCGAGGCGCTGGCCTCTATCGCATCGGTGTCTCAATTCCGGCTTGCCAGTCGGCATGCCTCCGAATCAAATGGGTGGGAGATAACAACCGCAGGCGGAAAAGCTGCAAAAATTAGCCCAAGTGCACAACCCCAAGGGACAACCGTTGAAGTAGAAAATCTTTACTTTAATACCCCTGCCAGGAAAAAATTTCTTCGCTCCCCTCAAACCGAATTTAGCCACTGCGATGATGTGTTAAAACGCGCGGCCTTATCTCATCCCGACATACAGTTCACCCTTTATCACACTGGAAAACTTCGAAGACAAATTACTGGTGCTAGCTTGATAGAACGATGCATCGAGGTTCTCGGAGACGATTTTGTTGAAAGCAGTTTAGAGATATCCGAGGGGAATGCCACCTTAGAATTAACCGGACTAATCCAGACACCAACTCACCAATTACGCGGTAAGAGCGCGCAATATCTCTTTGTCAACGGACGTTACATCAAAGATCGAATTATCACTCACGCTGTAAAGCAAGCTTATGCGGACGTACTTCATCATGGCACCGACATATCTTACGTTTTGTTCTTGAACATAGAACCCACGCTCGTTGATGTGAACGTCCACCCACGTAAAACTGAAGTCCGCTTCAGAGAATCCCAGGCTGTGCACCAGTTTGTTTTCCATAGCTTGGAAAAGGCTCTAGCTGCGTCACGATCTAACAGCACTGATCACAGAACTCTCTCATCCACGAGAGCGACTGGTTTTTTTTCTCAACTGCCACACAGTCATCAGAATAATCTGCAACTCCGCACTCCGGCATCATTAACTGCACAAAATAACGATACCCCCCCGGATTTACTGTTAAACAATAATCAAACCGATCATTTTCAGGTTTCGAGCGATCGTGAAAAATCAGTAGAAGAACAAGACTATCCACTCGGATTCGCGATCGCGCAACTTGGAGGAATTTACATACTCGCTCAAAATAAATCAGGCTTGATTATTGTCGATATGCATGCCGCACACGAACGAATCGTTTATGAAAAATTAAAACAATCACTAAATCAAAATACCATTCCTAAGCAAGCACTTATTGTTCCTATTCCATTGGTTTTAAATGCTGAAGATTTAATTACGGCGGAGGAAAATCAGCAACTCTTGGATCAGATTGGTTTTGACTTTTCAATAACTGGACCTGAAAGCCTTGTGCTTCGATCGATTCCGACGTTAGTTGACAGTGCAACTTCAGGAGAATTAGTGTCTCAGCTTCTACTCGACATCCGCGAATATGGAGGCTCGAGAGTGTTAACTGAGCGTCTAAATGATACGTTAGCTACGCTAGCGTGCCACTCTTCAGTGCGGGCAAATAGAAAACTATCGATTGAGGAAATGGACGCACTTCTTCGAGATATGGAAGTAACGGAGAGATCTGATCAGTGCAACCATGGTCGTCCAACTTGGCATCAGATCACAATTGCGGACCTTGATAAAAAATTTATGCGCGGTAAATAAACTACGACGTCAAAAATCAAGGTGCGAAATTTTAAAAACAAACCAACGGCAGTATGCATTATTGGACCAACTGGGTCCGGAAAGAGTGCGCTTGCGCTTAATCTAGCATCGCATTTCGATCTAGAAATAATAAGCGTTGATTCCGCTCAAATTTATAGAGGACTAGATGTTGGAACTGCGAAACCATCATCGGAAGAACAACGACTGGTCAAGCATCATCTTATCGATATTATTGACCCTACCGAACATTACTCAGCTGCCGAATTTTGTAGAGATGCTACCCGGCAGATTATTGAAATTAGTAGCCAAGGAAAACTACCTCTGTTGGTTGGAGGAACCATGTTGTACTACAAGTCGTTGAGAGATGGAATTAGCAATCTTCCCGACCGAGACGAGACGATCCGAGCCGAACTTGAAAGAGACGCACTCGAAATCGGATGGCCAAAGGTGCATCAGGAACTCTCGAGGGTCGATCCACAATCAGCATCGCGAATTAACCCAAATGATTCGCAACGCATACAGCGAGCATTGGAAGTATTCAGATTGACCGGCAGATCACTAACCGAGCTTTTTGAGGAACACATTGACGCAGAAAGACCTTTCGATCTAATTGATATTGCGCTAATACCGAACGACCGTTCGAGGCTACATAAAAGCATTCAAAATCGATTTGAGAAAATGCTGGAAATGGGATTTGTAGAGGAAGTTAGAAAACTCAGAGAAACATGGCCTTTGAATAAACAATTACCAGCAATGCGAAGTGTCGGTTACCGACAAAGCTGGGAGTTCTTGGATGGTGAAATTGACGAAAAAGAATTACTCACAAAAGGGGTAGCAGCGACCCGACAACTAGCGAAACGCCAGATAACATGGCTTCGAAAGCTAGAACCAAGCAATATTATCGATCCCTTCTCGCATCACTTGGCTGGTATTACGAAAGAAATAATTGAAAAATTGAAACCAACAGAATGGAACGCCTAATCTATTGAGTCTACCTTTACTCCTATCGTTCCATTACTAAGCATGACATCTAATTGATCGCCCTTGTTTAACCCCACCCGATCCCGAATAACATGCCCCTTTTTATTTCGAACGATACTAAAACCTCTCTTCATCACCGAGCGAGGATCTAAATGACGCAGACTTGTTTCAAACGCAAGCACATCCGATTTATTTTTTTTCAATTTGTCAGTAATCGATTCGTGAATCCTGGAAATCAATCTCTCTAGATGGTCTTGTTTGGTTGCCCAAGGCAGCTCAATAGATGCCATTGATCTAGCTAAGCTTTTTAATTCCAGTCGCGAAAACTTCAGTCGTTGCAGCATCAAGCGTCGCAAGTCTTGCAGAAAGATCGAAAGCTTCTCAGATTTTTGGTTTAATCGTCGGGCCGGATGCAGTAAGTTCCTGCTCGAAAAATCAAGCCTCTGGTACATTCTGTTCAGGGTAAAAGTCATGGATTTATTGATCGTCCGAGAGACAGTAATTAGTAGCCTCTCTAGGTCCTCGTATCCAGATATAGCGCTACTTGCAGCAGCGGTTGGAGTGGCGCATCTTAGGTCAGACACGAAATCTACAAGTGTAAAATCCGACTCGTGACCAACACCGGATATAACAGGAATTGAACACTCAGAAACCGATCTAACTAAATCCTCAGAGTTAAACTCCCATAAATCTTCAAAACTCCCACCACCTCTACAAACCAACAACACCTCTACCTCCTGCCGTGCATTGGCAACTCGGACCGCATTCGCTAATTGAGTTCCAGCGCCTCGTCCTTGGACAAGGCTCGGATAGACAACTACTTTTACATGAGGAGCTTTGTCACGAAGAGTTCTTAAAACATCCTGGATCGCCGCACCTGCGGTTGAAGTAACCAAACCGATTGCAGCTGGATGTTTCGGAATCGATCGTTTTCTAGATTCTTCAAATAAGCCTTCAGCTAACAATTTTTTACGCAATTTTTCAAATAGCTCCCAAAGACGGCCAACGCCGGCTTTTCTCATCTCTGTCACAACAAGCTGAAAGTCCCCGCGCTTTTCATAGATCGTTGGGGCCGCGTTTATTTCCACCTCGACACCATCGGTCAACTCAAAATCGACAGCCTGCGCTTTTGACCTGAAGAAAGCACACCGAACTTGGCTATGGTCATCTTTCAATGAGAAGTAAATGTGGCCTGAAGCGGCACGCACAAAATTCGATATTTCGCCTCGCACCCAAACTTCCGGAAATTTATCTTCGATTAGCCGCCGAATATCTCGGGTGAATTCCGTAACCGTTCGGACTTCATTCTGATTAAAATTTTCTATCTCTTGCAGCATATTTATTAACTCTATCGATCAATCCGAAAAAAACCCAATAAAAACAGAGTGCGAGGACAAATTACCTTTTTCACCATAGGTATTGACATAACCATAACCACTATGCTTCCCATATCCACAGTTGAAACAAAAATGTCAGAAAAACAACATGTTAAGTTAATTTCAATTTAAACAATTGATTTAATTATATTTTTTAAAATATTTAATGTTTATATTCCCTGCAAACATTATGGCTTAGGGCAATATTCGAAAATATTTTTGTTTTACTCACAAACTTATCCACAATCAACTTTGCCCTTACTTTTAAATCTATAAAACAGTCAGTTACGCTTGCGACTTGCACCGTCGGCGTTTAGAGTCTCGTTTTAGCTATTTGCCTGAGGGTATCAACGTGTTCGAAATTATAAAAGCGGCTGGATGGCCAATTTGGCCCATCATTCTATGCTCCATTATCGCGGTGGCCATAATTGTGGAACGTTTTTACACCC
>JAURFP010000003.1 GCA_030834275.1 Burkholderiales bacterium
GACTTCGTTGTGGCATTGTCACCGTATAAACATCGCGCTACCGAATATGCTGATGTGTTACTGCCGATCTCACCTTTTACAGAAACCGGCGGTATTTTCTTCAATATGGAAGGCCGTCAGCAAAAATTCGGTCCTGTCGCAAAGCCTCTCGGGGACACTCGTCCTGCTTGGAAAGTATTGAGAGCGCTCGGAAGTATTTGTGAGAAGCCCAATTTTGATTATCAGACGCTTGAAGATGTTCGGCGAGATATTCCTGGGATAAAAGAGGTTATTGCATCAGATTTACTGTTGCAAGCAAGTGATTATCGTGATGACTTTGAAGTTACGCTTTCACAAAATGTTGGAGGGATTGAGCGGGTGGCCGAGGTACCAATGTATAGCGGAGACTCGGTTGTACGTCGCGCTAGCGCCTTACAAAGCACGCGAGAAGCTAGGGCTCCGATTATTCAGATAAGTGCGGCGATGCAATCTTCGTTGAATCTTCCGAATGATGGCGTGATTACAGTAAAACAGAATGGAGCAGAAATTACTGCGCCTTTTTCTGTAACTCCGGATTTGCCCGAGTCCGCTATTCGGATACCGCTTGCGACTTCGGATACGATTTCATTAGATAACGGTACCGGGTTCGTTGAAATTGGACCTCTCAAAAACACGGAGATGGCCCAATGATGTTGGATCTGCTAACCAGCTATATAGGACCAGATTTGGCGTACGTTGGTTGGACGTTGATAAAGATTATTTGTGTCGCTGTTCCCGTGATTCTTTGTGTCGCCTACTTAACGCTAGCCGAGCGTAAGGTGATTGGATACATTCAGTTACGTCTAGGACCAAACCGGGTAGGGCCAAAGGGTCTCTTACAACCCTTCGCGGATGTTCTGAAACTTCTTGCTAAGGAAATCATTGTCCCAACAAAAGCGAACAAGTTTTTGTTTGTGATTGCTCCGATGTTGTCACTAATGCCCGCTCTTGCGGCATGGGCTGTGATACCTTTTTCGGACGGGCTTGTCATTTCGAACATTGATGCGGGACTTCTCTACATCATGGCAATTACCTCGATGGGGGTCTACGGCGTGATCGTCGCGGGTTGGGCATCGAATTCAAAATACGCTTTAATTGGGGCTATGAGGAGCGGCGCGCAGATAGTCGCATATGAAATAGCCATGGGTTTTGCGCTTGTGTGCGTACTGATGATGTCGGGTAGCTTGAACCTGACTACGATCGTTGAAACTCAGAGGACCGGCTTCGGATTACTTGGTTGGAATCTTATTCCGTTGTTTCCGATGTTCGTGGTGTATTTCATCTCGGGTGTCGCTGAAACAAACCGAGCTCCGTTTGATGTTGCCGAGGGAGAATCGGAGATCGTAGCTGGTTTTCACGTGGAATATTCTGGGACGACATTCGCGGTATTTTTCCTCGCTGAATACGCCAATATGATCCTGATCGCCACGCTGGCGTCGCTGATGTTTCTTGGCGGGTGGTTATCGCCGATTCCGGGAATACCAGATGGTTTTGTATGGCTCGCTGCAAAAGTGACCATTATGTTGTTCTTCTTTTTGTGGTTTAGGGCAACGTTTCCCCGATATCGCTATGACCAAATTATGCGCTTAGGGTGGAAGGTTTTTATCCCGGTGACGATCGTATGGTTGGTGTTGATAGGGATATTAATGAGAACGCCTTGGTGGCCCTGGTAAGTTATGAGGAATTTTAAATAATGTTGGGATTATTGCGAGACGTATCCAAAACCTTTCTCCTCACAGAGTTGAGGAAGGGTTTGATGTTGACGCTGAAATATTTCTTCGCCCCGAAAATTACGGTTCAATTCCCTGAGGAAAAGACGCCGCAGAGTTCGCGTTTTCGTGGGCTTCACGCGTTACGGCGTTATCCAAATGGCGAGGAGCGGTGTATCGCATGTAAATTATGTGAGGCAGTTTGCCCGGCACTTGCAATCACGATTGAGTCTGAGGAGCGTGAGGATGGTACTCGGCGTACGTCGCGTTATGACATAGATCTCACCAAGTGTATTTTCTGTGGTTTTTGTGAAGAGTCTTGTCCAGTTGACTCCATTGTTGAGACAAGAGTGTTCGAATACCACGGGGAACAACGTGGAGATTTGGTGTACACGAAAGAAATGTTATTGGCTATCGGAGATCGATATGAGGATCAGATCGCAAGGGACAGAGCAGAGGATGCGACATATCGTTGATGCCTGCACAAATAATTGGCTATAGATATTGAATGAAATCTCAAAAATAGAATGACTTACGAAACCGTAGTTTTTTATGTACTGGCAGCGATAATAGTCGGCAGCGGCTTAGCAGTGATTTTCTCTAGAAATGCCGTTCATGCAGCGCTCGCACTGGTGCTTTCATTTTTTACGGCTTCCGGTATTTGGTTGTTGTTGGGCGCGGAGTTCTTGGCAGTTTCCCTGATCCTGGTGTATGTCGGCGCGGTAATGGTCTTGTTCCTGTTTGTTGTGATGATGCTGGACATTAACATTGCGCGGATGAAGGAGGGTTACTGGAATTACTTGCTGCCGGGGCTTGTGGTTGCGGGCATTCTTCTTGCTGAGATGATCTTAGTGCTTGGCGGGCGTCATTTTGGCTCAGACGGGGCGATCACGTTCGGGCTTAATATCGGTGAGAGTAATACTCGATCACTTGGACGTTTACTCTACACTCAATACATTTACGCATTTGAAATTGCGGCTGTCATTTTACTCGTTGCGATCGTGGCTGCTATCGGACTCACCATGCGTAAGAGAAAAGATAACAAGTATGTTGACCCGAGCGTCCAGTTTTTGGCAAAGAAAGAAGATAGGGTGCGGTTGGTGTCGATGCCACCGGAGCCGAAGAAGGCACGAGGAGACGTGTAATGATCGGACTCTCCCATTTTTTGATTTTGGCAGCCGTGTTGTTTGCGATTAGTGTTGCAGGCATTTTTCTTAACAGAAAGAACATCATCATCATTTTGATGTCGATCGAACTGATGTTACTGGCAGTGAATATAAATTTTGTGGCGTTCTCACATTTTCTTCAAAACCTAGATGGTCAAATATTTGTATTCTTTATTCTGACCGTAGCTGCTGCGGAATCTGCGATTGGCTTGGCAATCCTTGTTTGCCTCTTTAGAAACCTTCGTTCAATCAATGTCGATGATGTCGGCCAACTCAGAGGGTAGACGGGCAAGATCATGATGAAGTTTTACATATTGTCAGCTTTCTCACCTTTAATTGGCGCAATTATTGCCGGCCTTTTTGGCAAGGTGGTTGGTAGAAGAGGGGCTCACGCCGTCACTATCATCGGAGTACTAGTTGCCTTCTTGTCATCGCTCTATGTGTTTTCGGATGTATTAAACGGGAATTCCTTTGACGGGACGTTGTATACCTGGTCAGCTGTTGGTGAGACCGTATTTGAGGTCGGATTCCTCATTGATGAGCTCTCAGCTTTAATGATGTTGGTAGTGACTGGTGTCTCGCTGATGGTTCACATCTATACCATCGGTTACATGGCGGATGACCCGGGATATCAAAGATTCTTTAGTTATATCTCGCTTTTTACGTTCTCCATGATGATGTTGGTCATGAGCAATAATTTTCTCCAGCTCTTTTTTGGGTGGGAGGCGGTTGGTCTTGTCTCTTATTTGCTCATAGGGTTTTGGTTTAAAAAGCCTACAGCGATCTATGCGAACTTAAAGGCGTTTTTGGTAAACCGAGTTGGAGATTTTGGTTTTCTTCTTGGAATTGCTCTCATCCTGGCATTCACTGGGACGCTCAACTACGGCGAGGTTTTTAACCAATCATCCGAGCTGGCATCGCGATCAATTTTTCAGATATCTGGGTTGGAGTGGTCGCTTATAACTGTTGTTTGTATATGTCTATTTGTTGGAGCAATGGGGAAGTCGGCTCAGTTCCCGCTTCACGTATGGCTTCCTGATTCCATGGAAGGTCCTACGCCTATTTCAGCTTTAATCCATGCGGCGACGATGGTAACTGCTGGAATCTTTATGGTGGCCAGAATGTCACCTTTATTTGAGTTAAGCGAGGTAGCGCTTTCATTCGTTATGGTCATTGGTGCCATTACCGCGTTATTTATGGGGTTACTCGGTTTGGTTCAGAACGACATCAAGCGAGTTGTAGCTTACTCGACCCTATCTCAATTGGGGTATATGACGGTAGCATTGGGGGCGTCCGCTTATTCAGCCGCGATCTTTCACTTGATGACACACGCTTTTTTCAAGGCGCTTTTGTTTTTGGCGGCAGGCTCGGTGATCATTGGAATGCATCACGAGCAGGATATGCGTTACATGGGGGGTTTAAGAAAGGCGATGCCAATTACCTGGATTGTCTCGCTGATCGGCTCTCTTGCTTTAATCGGATTTCCATTCTTGTCCGGCTTTTATTCGAAGGACAGTATTATCGAGGCCGTACACCTATCGGCTCTGCCGGGATCTAGTTTTGCTTACTTTGCGGTGACTGCTGGCGTGTTTATAACTGCGCTTTATTCTTTCCGAATGTATTTTTTGGTATTCGAGGGAAAGTTTCGAGGTAATACTGCACACGGACATTCGCATGAACCCCACGAGTCTCCCTTTGTGGTTTGGGGGCCACTTGTTATTCTGGCGATCTTCTCGGTGATCTCGGGGGCGATCGCGATTCAGCCAATTTTATTTGGTGATTTTTTTGAAGACGTAATTTTCGTACTTCCGCAACATGATGTCTTGGGTGTTCTTTCCGAGGAATTCCATGGCTGGATCGCAATGGCAGTTCACGGTGTTCAAACACTTCCATTCTGGTTAGCGATGTTTGGAATTTTGGTAGCTTGGTATCTATTTTTGTTCAGGCCGAGAGCTGAAGCAAGTTCTGGGGTGCTGCGAGTTGTTCACAAAATCCTCGAAGAAAAATATTTTTTGGATCGATTCAATGAATGGTTTTTTGCGGGGGGAGTTCGATCCATCGGGCAGATTCTTTGGAAATTTGGTGATGCGCGATTAATCGACGGGATATTTGTCAACGGGTCGGCTGCGTTAGTGAATCGTATTAGCCATGTTGTTCGCCTGTTCCAAAGCGGATACGTTTACCACTACGCCTTCGTCATGATTCTTGGAGTTTTTGGACTCGTGAGTTTATGGCTGTTCATAATTTAAATGTTCACGTGAAGACATGATGGAATATACGTCCCTCTCACTTGTAATTTGGCTCCCCGTTGTGTTTGGGGTGAGCTTGTTGATTTTAGGTAAGCACGTTGCAGCGGGAACGATTCGTGTGCTTGCGCTCGTCGGCGCGATGCTTGGTCTGTTTGTCGCACTTCCCTTATGGGTGAATTTCGATAATCTCCAGCCTGGGTTCCAGTTCGCTGAATATCATCCATGGATCGATGCTTTTAGTATTAACTATCATCTTGGTATCGATGGCATATCACTGCTGCTCATTTTATTGAATTGCGTGACCACTCTGATTGTGGTGATAGCGGGATGGGAGGTGATACGTGATCGGGTTCCGCAGTACTTCGCCTCGTTCCTAATTCTCTCTGGGATTATGAATGGTGTATTTTGCGCGCTCGACGTTGCATTGTTCTATGTATTTTTCGAGGCGACGTTGATTCCCATGTTCATAATTGTCGGTGTATGGGGTGGACCCAACCGAGTTTACGCTGCCGTAAAGTTTTTTCTTTATACGCTTGCTGGTTCTTTGTTAACGCTCGTCGCGATCATATATCTCTACCAAGTTAGTGGTGGAAGTTTCTCGCTTGCTCAATTCTATGAAACCCCGATTCGTTACGATGCTCAGGTTTTAATTTTCTTAGCTTTTTTTGCGGCGTTCGCTGTCAAGATCCCGATGTGGCCAGTTCACACTTGGCTGCCTGACGCACACGTAGAAGCGCCCACTGGCGGTTCTGTAGTATTGGCAGCAGTGATGTTGAAGCTCGGTGGATATGGGTTCATTCGATTAGCGTTACCTATCGTGCCGGATGCTGCGAGAGAACTCGCGCCGTGGATCATCGCACTTTCTCTGATTGCAGTCGTGTACATTGGGTTCGTAGCGCTTGTCCAGAAGGACATGAAGAAGCTCATCGCGTATTCATCTATCTCACATATGGGTTTTGTTACGCTCGGGATATTCATTTTTAATGTTCAGGGTATGCAGGGAGCGATCATCCAAATGATCTCTCATGGTTTTATCTCGGGAGCCCTATTTTTGTGCGTAGGGATACTCTATGACCGACTGCACTCAAGGCAAATTGCGGACTATGGTGGCGTCGTGAATAGAATGCCGATATTCGCCTCTTTCTTCTTGTTGTTTGCAATGGCTAACAGCGGACTTCCGGGAACGAGCGGATTTGTTGGGGAGTTTCTTGTAATTATGGGTGCTGCAGAAGTGAATATTTGGTTCGCAGTCGCTGCCGCAACCACTTTAATATTGGGTGCTAGCTATACATTGTGGATGTATAAGCGTGTGGTTTTCGGAGAGGTAGGTAACGATAAAGTAGCAAAACTATCAGACGTTAATGCTAGAGAGACTTTGCTACTAATTGGGTTGGCTGCGGCGGTGTTATGGATGGGTGTTTATCCGAAGCCGTTTACTGATGTGCTTACCCAAGCGGTGATTACATCACTGGATTGGGCGTCGCAAACGAAAATTTAAAATGATTCGTAACGGTTGATCAAACAGGTATTCCGATGGTTTCTTTTTATTCTCAATTTCAGCTAATTCTTCCTGAAATATTTTTATTAACGGCCGTTAGTGCAATTCTTGTAATTGATTTGTTTCTTCCAGCCGCAAAACGGATGGCGACATATTGGCTGACCCAAGGAGCGTTACTAGTCACGGCAGTATTAGTTTTCTTGGTGACGTCTACATCCGCTGGATCGGTAGTTGTGTTCGATGGGTTAGTCGTAATTGATGAATTGAGCGGCCTCTTGAAAATTCTCATTTGTATATTGCTAAGCGTTGGAATCTCATACTCTCGAGACTACTTGGCTCACAGAGATATTTTTAAAGGGGAATATTTTTCCCTCGCGCTTTTCGCGGCACTTGGAATGTTGGTAATGGTTTCTGCCAACCATTTGCTGACGCTCTACCTAGGACTTGAACTGCTGAGTTTAAGTTTGTACGCGTTGGTCGCTTTTAATCGCGATTCGAAAGACAGCTCCGAAGCAGCGATAAAATACTTTGTCTTAGGGGCAATTGCGTCCGGAATGCTCTTGTATGGCATGTCTATGATCTATGGTTCGACTGGGCAGTTGAACATTGAGCAGATCGTCAATGCAATCTCTGCTGGTAATGCAGATATGGATCTACTGCGATTTGGTCTTGTGTTTGTTGTGGTTGGCGTTGGCTTCAAACTCGGTGCCGTACCATTTCATATGTGGGTGCCAGATGTGTATCAAGGTGCACCGACCTCTGTTACTTTGATAATAGGTTCAGCGCCTAAACTCGCGGCCTTCGCATTTGTTGTGAGATTACTTTTTGAGACTTTGGGAGCAGCTACGCTCCAACTTGACTGGTCTCCAATGTTGGCTATTTTGGCGGCAGCTTCATTAATCTTGGGAAACTTGGTGGCGATTGCTCAAACCAACTTAAAAAGAATGTTGGCGTATTCAACAATCTCGCATATGGGGTTCCTCGTGCTCGGGTTTATGACTGGGACTCAGCAAGGAGTGTCGGCTGCGCTATTCTATGTTGTCACCTATGCGCTCATGGTTGTCGCTGGTTTTGGCTTGATGTTACTGCTCTCTAAGCGTGGTTTTGAGTCTGACCGTCTGGAGGATTTCAGGGGGTTGAGCCGTACACATCCATGGTTTGCATTCCTCTTCTTACTTATTATGTTTTCCATGGCGGGGATTCCGCCGATGGTGGGGTTTTGGGCAAAACTATTTATATTGCAAAGTATCATTGAACAAGGGTTTGTCGGGCTAGCGCTTCTTGCGGTCGTTTTTTCACTCATCGGTGCGTTTTACTATTTAAGAGTGATCAAGCTGATGTACTTTGACGAGCCGTCTGCGTCAACTGTTGCTGAGCAACGAACAGGAAGCCTTGTCATGTCGGTTAACGGCCTTCTTTTGCTCGCTTTAGGGTTGGCTCCGAGTTGGCTTTATAGCTTGTGTGAAGAGGTTATTAAGAGTTCGGTTCGGTTGTTCTAATGCCACAGGATTTTACTGAGAAAAAAATCCAATCGAAATTAGTGTACCAAGGACGTCTCCTTAGAGTAGAGGAGGACGTCGTGCTGCTACCCGATGGGAACGAGAGCCGTAGAGAGTATGTTAGGCATCCGGGTGCATCGATGATTATTCCTTTATTCGACGATGATACTGTTTTGCTGGAGAGGCAATATCGGTACCCGGTGGGTAAGCATTTAATCGAGTTCCCAGCAGGGAAGCTGGATAGCAAGGAGAGTCCTCTCGAAGCGGCGCAGCGCGAATTGCTTGAAGAGACTGGATACGTGGCCGATAGCTGGATGGAGCTTGGGTCATTCTTACTTGCTGTCGGTTACTCGGACGAGCGTATCTACTGTTTTTTGGCTCGGGATTTGAAGTACCGTAAGCCGAATCTGGACCAAGGGGAATTTTTAGAGACGATCAGAGTTCCGAAACAGGAGTTATTCGATTGGATTGAGAACGGAACCCTCGAGGATTCAAAAACTATCATTGGGGCGAGCTGGCTGAAGTCCAAAATCTAGAGCATCAAATTCATCAGAGTTTTTAAAATTTGGATGATGTTGCTTGAAATTCCTCTGGTAGGACCCATATTACGCAAGATTATGTAGAAATAAAAAGGACTTGATTTGTTATGGTAGACGACACATCTAAAGAAACCCTGGGATTTCAAACTGAGGTTAGTCAACTTCTAAAGTTAATGATCCATTCTCTTTATTCAAACAAAGAGATATTTCTTAGGGAGCTGATTTCCAACGCATCGGATGCGTGTGACAAGCTCCGTTTTGAGGCGCTTGCTAGCCCAGACCTTATGGAAGGCGATGCGGATCTTAAGATTCATATAGATTTTGACCGTGATAAACGCACCGTGACAATTTCCGATAACGGTATTGGGATGTCGCGCGACGAGGTGATCAATAACATTGGCACTATCGCCAAGTCTGGTACCAAAGAGTTTTTCTCTAAATTAACCGGTGATCAGGCAAAAGACGCCACTCTCATTGGGCAGTTTGGGGTTGGTTTCTATTCCTCTTTTATCGTTGCTGACCGGGTTACTCTTGAGTCCAGAAGAGCTGGTGCAACAGAGAATGAGGGAGTGCGTTGGGAGTCTAAAGGAGAAGGAGACTACACGATAGAGACGTCTAAGAAGACTTCTCGTGGAACTGAAATCACTTTGCATTTGAGAGAGGATCAGAATGAGTTGCTGGACGGATATCGCCTGAAGTCAATCGCACAGAGATACTCAGATCATATCAATCTCCCAATATTCATGGTGAAAGAGGAATGGGATGAAGAAAAAAAAGCTCAGGTTAAGAAAGATGAAAACGAGCAGATCAATCAAGCATCAGCGATTTGGTCTCGTCCAAAATCTGAGGTAACAGATGAACAATATAAAGAGTTTTATAAGCACGTATCTCATGACTTTGAAGACCCGTTGGCGTGGGCACATGCGAGAGTAGAGGGAAAGAGCGAGTATTCTCAATTGCTCTACATCCCGAAAAAAGCGCCATTTGACTTATGGGATAGAGAGCATCGACATGGCCTGAAGTTATATGTTCGCCGTGTCTTTATCATGGATGATGCGGAACAATTACTACCGGCATATTTACGATTTGTGAAGGGGGTAGTGGATTCCAGTGATCTACCGCTGAACGTTTCCCGAGAAATTCTCCAAGAATCAAGAGATGTTGAGACGATTAAAAAAGGATGTGTTAACCGCGTGCTTAGTTTAATCGAAGACATGATTGCGAACGACTCTGACAAATTTAAAACATTTTGGGGGCAATTTGGTCGTGTATTGAAAGAAGGTGTTGGAGAAGACTGGAGTAACAAAGAGCGTATTTCAAAATTACTCAGATTTTCTTCAACAAAATTTGATTCTGAAGAACAAAGCGTTTCGCTGGCTGATTACGTGGGTCGAATGCAAGAGGGTCAGGATAAGATTTATTACGTGACTGCGGATACTCTGCAGGCTGCTAAATCTAGCCCTCACTTGGAAATCTTTAAGAGAAAAGAGGTAGAAGTTTTACTTCTTGCTGATCGCGTTGATGAGTGGGTTGTTTCTAATCTTCCGGAGTTTGATGGCAAGCAGCTCACATCAGTCGCAAAGGGTGCTCTCGACCTTGATGGAGTCGGTGCGGCTACCGATAAAGAGAAACCCGCAGACAAAAAAGATCACGAAGATCTCATCGGTCGGGTATCAGAGGTCTTGAAGGAGAAGATCAAGGAGGTGAGGGCATCTAATCGACTAGTCGACTCACCGGCTTGTTTGGTATCTGATGAGAATGAAATGAGCTCGAACCTAGCAAGGATGCTAAAAGCAGCTGGCCAGCCAGTGCCAGAGACGAAACCCATTTTAGAGATTAATTTAGATCACCCAATTATTATGAAATTAGCGGGGGAACCAGAAGGTGACCGATTTGTAGATTGGAGCCACATCATATTTGATCAGGCAACACTCGCTGATGGTGGAACGTTAGAGGACCCCTCATCTTTTGTTGCTAAACTGAATCGACTGATGCTGGCGCTAGCGAGCAGCGCTTGATTCTTTGATTATCAAGCGATAAATTTCAGATTGATGGAGAGGTTAAATAGCTTAGGAATTTAAATATGCATTGGGTACCTAATATGATTACGTTAGGACGGCTCCTCATGGTGCCGTTCTTGGCAGTCATGCTCTCAAATGGAGAGTACTTAAATGCATTTTGGTTATTTATTCTCGTTGGCCTATCTGATGGACTGGACGGGTATATTGCCCGTAAGTTCGATGCAAAATCAGCAGCAGGCGCTGTCTTAGATCCAGTCGCAGACAAGATGGTGTTGATAACTTGCGTATCGATCCTTGCTTGGAATGGGCTTCTGCCGCTTTGGCTTGCCGGTCCATTAATTTTAAGAGATGTTGTCATGCTGGGAATTGGGCTGGTTGACCCTAGGCTGCGGGATGGTTGGCTCCCACCAAACATTTGGGGAAAGTCTCATGCGGCCCTTGCATTTTTTGTTCTTGCGCTCACCATGCTAAGGCCAGTAGGGTTTGTGAGTGGGGAGTTAATCGTCGTGGTACCTTGGTTGTTGCTTTTAGCCACGTTGATCGTTTCCTCTGGGATTTACTATATGTCTTGGAGAAGGCTAAGGGTCGAGCGAGCTCCTAAAGGTGCTTTACCATCTTGAATAGAGGGTTCGGATGAACTCAACTCCGAATCGCTGAGGAATGATGTGTGCTGCGTCTTACTGATTGCAAACTGAGTGTATGTTAACTGTGGGTCCAGCTTGGGTCACGTTTTTCAATAAAGGCATCAATACCCTCACTGACATCGTTTGCCATCATGTTACAGGCCATCACTTCTGCTGAATATTTGTACGCGTCATCGATCCCCATCTCAATCTGGCGATAGAGCATCTTTTTCCCAGTTTCAACTGCCACGGCGGATTTCCGGATGATAGCGTCAGCGATATTATGAATTTCTGAGTCGAGTGATCCTTCAGGTACTACTCGATTAACTAATCCTATTTCCTTCGCTGTTTCCGCACTTATGAATTCACCGGTGAACAGCATCTCCGCAGCTTTTTTCCTCGGGACGTTCCGAGTAACAGCGACCGCTGGGGTAGAGCAGAAAAGTCCATAATTTATACCAGAAGTTCCAAACTTGGCATTATCAGATGCGACTGCGAGATCACACGTACCCACCAGTTGGCAGCCAGCTGCTGTGGCCATCCCGTGTACCCTCGCGATGACAGGCTGAGGAAGGCGAATAATACTCAGCATAAACTTGCTACAGGTTTCAAATAAGTTGTCGTAATACTCTTTGGAAGGTTTTGATCTCATTTGCTTTAAATCATGACCCGCACAGAATGCGGGACCATTCCCAGAAATCACGACGACTCGTATCGATCGATTAGCTTTGATGTTTTCGAGATTTTCAATTAACGCGGCGAGAACTTCTTCTGAAAGGGCGTTGTAAGCCTTTGGGCGATTAAGGGTCAGGTGAGCAATACCATCTACGTCTCGACGTAGAACCACATTCTCGCTGACATTCGTATTAACTGGATCGTGTGCGCCCATTGGAAGCCTCCTCCGACAAGTTTATGTACGTGAGTATACGCCTAAATTAACCTTACTACTGTATAGGGGGGTATTGCGATTCTGGCAAAAAAGGTAAACTTTCATAGAAAGGTCGGTAATAGTCTGAGATTTTGCGTTGGTTGATGACACTTTAAGGATATGTCTATGGATGTAAATCTATCTCCCCTATCGCCAGTGGATTATGTCGCGCTTATTATTTTTTTGGCGAGTTGGGCGGGCTATCAATATTTTGCAACTAGTGCTGCGAAGCGTGGGATTCCAAGTCTTATGAGTGTTATGAGTAAGTACCGTGAGGACTGGTGGCGGGGAACAATTCATCGAGATCTAAAAATTGTCGATGCCAATATCATCATGAACCTTTCGAATGGAGCAACATTCTTCGCATCCACCACGATCCTGATTCTTGGAGCCCTGCTCGCATTGCTAGGGACGTCGGATAAAGCAATTGCGATCATGTCGGATCTTCCGTTTTCTAGCGAGAACCAGACCTTACTTTGGGAGCTTAAGATATTTCTTCTTCTCTCGATATTTGTGTACGCATTTTTTAAATTTACTTGGTCGCTGAGGCAGCACACTTTCTGCAGCGTATTGGTTGGAGCGGCTCCTGATCCAAACTCGGATCCTCAAGTATTAAAAGATTTTGTCGTGAAGGCAGCAGAGCTCGCCAGCGCGGCCTCAAACACTTTTAACTATGGGTTGAGGGCTTACTACTTCGGATTGTCTGTGCTTACTTGGTTCTGGAATAGCTGGTTTTTTATTGTGGCGACTTTATTTGTAGTTACCGTACTTTACTATCGTGAATTCAAATCGGAGGCCTTAAAA
Organism: Burkholderiales bacterium; assembly: GCA_030834275.1. GTDB lineage: Bacteria > Pseudomonadota > Gammaproteobacteria > Burkholderiales > Eutrophovitaceae > Eutrophomonas. The sequence continues at coordinate 13,055 of JAURFP010000003.1, forward strand.
GCGATGATCGGTGGGAACCCATCCAAAATATTATAAAAGAAGATATTGGATGGCTAAGAGGGGGATCCTCCAGGAGACGATATTCTCACCTTTTAGTGTTTGGCGATAATTCCCCGACTGTTTTTTTAGCAAAGCCGTTCGCTTCTGGAAAAAATGCAAAAAAATCACGCTCAATAGCCAAGTAGTTTGTTTTAAAGTTCTCAAATATTCCTGACAGATCTTTAGTTCGACTTAATCTTTTTTCGACGCGTTCAATGGTTATCTTCAAGAAATCCAGATCTGCATATTTCTGAAGCCAGTCTTCCTCAACCATTAAGTCAAACCGAGGCCTTGCCTCCTCCGGTAAAAGGTGACGGTTTGTTCTGATAAGTTCATATACCCCTTCGGAAAAGTCTTTCAGCTTTTCCGGATGTAGTTCTGCCCAATTTTTGGAAAAATAATGGTCATAAAAAAGGTCGACAAATATCTTGGAAAATCGATACCGTTGTGATGTTAAGCGCATCGCACTGTCTACAAAATGTTTGTTCTGGTCGGCCCACGCATCCAGTCTGCGATGCAGTCGAATGCCCGCGACAATTTCTTTACCAAGAGTGCGTTCCGTGTCGTCTGTGATATAGCCTTTAATATGGTCACCAAGAAGGCTGCCCAGTTGCCAATCATTTGCCTTAGGTGAGAGAGCAAGATGTCCTAGATAATTCAACGAGGATTGCTTCTTGTTTTGATTACTTTAATTCTTCAGCAGCCTGGTGTGCACTGAGGAAAACTTTCCCGGGATTCAACAGTTCTAGTAGATGACTTTTCTCTAGTTTATCCATGACTGGTCCTTTGATATCAGAAAGGTGGAGGCGAACCTTAAGTTCGCGAGCCGATTCAAGCATGCGTTCCAATACCTCAAGTGCTGAGCTGTCAATCGTGTTTACGCTACTTAATACAAGGATGACGTCGGTAATGTTCTCCTCTTTTGCTAAATAATTTGCTGCTATCGATTCGAGAAAAGCTGCGTTTGCAAAAGTAAGGTTCTCGTCAACTCGTAAAAACAATAAATTCGGCCACGTCTCTACGTCATGTCGATTGATGTTTCGAAAATGTTCGCTACTTCGTACGCGACCCATTACGGCTACATGAGGCTTCGCCGCACGCAACGCTAATGTAACGAACGACAGGGCGATACCAATACCTAGACCCTCCTCGATGCCAAGGATGAGAACGCTCGCTGTGGTCGCTAGAATAATCACCCCGTCAAAAACATCATATCTCCATATCCTAAGGATGCTTTTCACGTCGATGAGTTTGGAAACTGCGACGATAATTATCGCTGCTAGTGCTGCTTTGGGAATGTTCTCTAATAAGGGGGTGAAGAAAAGCGCAACAATTCCTACGAGCATTGCAGTGATGATCGACGCTATCTGCGTTTTTGCGCCTGCTGCATAGTTGACCATTGTTCTGGAGAAGCCTCCAGCTACAGGCATACCGCCAGACAGACCGCCCGCGAAATTGGCCGCTCCTAGTGCCAGTAATTCTTGATTGGTATCGATTGCCTGTCTGTGTCGGTTCGCCAGCGTTTTAGATATAGAAACACTCTCGACGTAACCAACGAGTGCGATGAGTACTGAAGCAGGCAAAAGTTGTAAGACGATATCTATCGAAGGAATGCTTAGTTTGAGCTGTGGTAATCCGCCCTGAATAGATCCCACAACATTGACAAATTTAAGCTCACCAACAGAAACCAAAAACGCTCCAGCAATAACAATAAATAACGGAGCGCATCGGGATAAAAGTTGAGCAATCCGTTCTTGAAATTTCATTTTTGTTAAAACTTTGATGAGTCCATTGCTCGCGAATAGCAGAAAAACTATACAAACCCCTCCGATTGCTAGCGTTACGCCATGATTAGCAGTGATCCCTTGGTCTATTGCAATCGCATATTCGTCAGGGCTCAGCGTTTTGGGTTTTTGAAAGCCTATTAAATTTGGAAGCTGACTAGCTATAATCAGGAGGGCGGCAGCATTGGTAAATCCGAGTAAGACCGAATGACTCATAAAGTTAGCGATCGAGCCGAAGCGCAATAGCCCAAACACTGCAAGTGTGATGCCCGATAGAAAAGCCATGATAACCGCGGCGTCTAAAGCGGAGACGGTCTCGGGAAGACCACTTAGTGTTTGTGCGACCATGATGGCCGCTACCGAGACTGGTCCTACGGCGAGGGTCCTGCTCGTTCCAAACAGCGCATAAATAATTGGCGGCAGAACGCTTGCATACAAACCCACCTGGGCTGGGAGCCCCGCGAGAATACCAAAAGCCATTCCCTGTGGAACCAATAAAATGGCGGTTATTATTCCGGCGACAAGGTCTCCCGAAAAGTCATCTTTAGTATAGGTTTTAATCCAGTTTCTGATCGGGAATAATGTCATGAGTTTTGATCGAATGATGTTTTCGAAGCATTTTCTCGAGCGCGATGTCGCTATCCGGTTATCATTCTATCTCCAAACCAGAACTTGAAGAAAACAGGCACCAATATGAGTATTTTAGAGGCTGCCAAAGCCGTAGATATTGCTACTGAGGTTGATAAAGAACCGAGACGTAAGAGGCTCCGGCAGATACTGCTAGAAACTATTAAAACGGGCGAGCAGGGCGGAATCGAATCGCTTATGTGGCTGCCACCTAGTCAAAGTGTTGGCAACGAAGTACGCAGTAGTATTGATACATTGCTTGGTAGTTGTGAAGATAATTCGCAGCTTAATGTTGTTTTTTTTGTGATGCCGGTAATTTTTGTCGTCGGTGGCGCTGGTGGCGGCTCATTAAGTGGTGTCATTCGAGAGCCTAATGAGCTTAGGTATTTTTTTGAGGGCAAGGGGATACTCGGGCATTGCAAAAATTTTTCCCTTTGCCCTGTCCTCGTTGATATAGATGCCCTTAAGGCGATTGACTTGAAAAATTTATTAGTCGTTGGAGAGGATTTTTCGCAGATTAGTGCGAGCTTAAAAAATTTTGATCCTGCCGACATTGCTGTCGACCCCAAGAGAGAGCAAGCGCATCTCCGATTTATTTGTGGAATCGCGATCTCGGGGGCTGACTCCCCGAGTTTTCTTGAGTCTGCTGGGAATATCGGAATTTGGGGCATAGAATTCTCTCGGCTTTTGGTTAATCAATTTAAATTGGAAGGAGTGACTGTTCTCGGAATTCCGCGCTCGCCAAAAGCTTTAGTTTCAGGAATCGTAGAGGGATATAGGTGTCTACGTGAAGTTGCGTTGCAGTTATTTTTAAGTAATGCGTTGAAGACTAGTCGATTAAAAACGGGGGAGCCAGATGTCGATATTAATTTGGTTGACCAGCAACAGATAGCAGTCAGACTTAGTTCTGCGTTTGACGATACATTTAACCAGGAGTTTTCTCTTCCTGTAGCGCCTTATGAGTCGCAGTCCGAGATATTAGAGTTCGTCTGTAAATTTCTCGAGGATGTTGGATTGATTAACTATAAATTGGCAACAGGTGATTCAGGTACTAGAGTTGGTAAAGGTATGGTCCAGTAGCTGTGTCAGGGTGCGTCGAATTGAGATTTTGGAGATAAAAAATGAAAACGGTTCTGGTTACTGGGGCTGCTAAAGGTATCGGTCTCGCCACGGCGAAGCTTTTTCAGGATAAGGGCTGGAAGGTTCTTTCGCTTGATAAGCAATTTGGATCTGAGGTGGTTGGGGAAAAAGTCATCTTCGACCTTCGAGATTTTTTCTCGATACCTAAACTCATTCGAAACCTGGATCCAATCGATACCCTCGTCAATAATGCTGCGGTTTTATATTGCGATGAGCTTGGAAAAATCCCGGTCGATCATATCGAGGAAATTTTATCCGTCAATTTGCGTGCGCCAGTAGCCCTCATGGATGCTGTTATCCCGGGGATGCAAGGTCGCAAGCAAGGAAGGGTTGTATCGGTTGGCTCTGTCTCCGCGTTTACTGGGCATCCTGATCTTTGGTACGGGGCTACAAAAGCCGCGCTTCTCAATATCACAAAAAGTTATGCGGGTCAGTTTGGGAGCGATGGAATCATCGTTAATGCAGTAGCGCCCGGACCTACGCGAACGGATATGTATGATCAGTTACCCGAATCGCGAAAACAGTCAGTCATGAAAAGCGTACATTTTTCGAGGCCATGTGAGCCATCGGAAGTGGCGCAAACGATATTCTGGCTTGGGTCGGACAGTCCAGAGTACATATCTGGAACCACTGTTGACGTGAACGCGGGTTCCTATCCGCGTTAGCGATGCGAACGCCGCTGCCGCATGAGTGAAACTCCATACCAGGGACTGACGCCAGATGTAATTTTGAATTCTCTGGAGAGCATTGGTTTGCGGCCGACTGGTCATTTGTTCGCTCTTAACAGCTACGAAAACCGCGTGTACCAGATTGGTATAGAGGCCGATAGTGACGAAATTTTTTACGTAGCAAAGTATTACCGCCCTAGCCGGTGGACTTCCAGCCAAATCTTGGAGGAGCATAGTTTCGCTGAAGAGTTATTTGAAAATGAAATCCCGGTGATCCCGCCTCTTCGGTTGCTTGATAAGACATTATTTGAGTTTAGTGATTTCTATTTCGCGTTATTTGAAAAATCTGGAGGTAGAGCACCCGAGCTTGAGGATAGAGAGACGCTACAATGGATCGGTAGATTTATTGGAAGAATTCATGCGGTTGGGGCGGTGAGATCTTTCCGCCATCGGACTGCTCTGACTCCAGATGTTTTTGGGCGGAGTGCAGCCAATTTTTTAATTGCTAATAATTTTATTCCTCCCGAGCTTAAAAAAATCTACGCAGAGTTAGTTGATTTGGCGCTTGATCTGATCGATATGAATTTTAAGCGAGTTAAAGGACTTCAGACACAACGTATTCTTGGAGACTGCCACCCAGGCAACATACTTTGGAGGATTAATGATGGCCCTCGGTTCGTTGATCTTGATGACTCTATGATGGGGCCAGCTGTGCAGGACCTGTGGATGATGTTATCGGGGGACGAGGAGTTGGCCACTCAACAGCTCGATTGGTTACTTAGCGGTTATGAAGACTTTACCGCCTTTGATAGATCAGAGCTGATTTTGGTGGAGCCGCTAAGAACGATGAGAATAATCTACTACGCGGGATGGCTGGCTCGGCGTTGGAGCGATCCCGCCTTTGGGCAGGCATTTCCTTGGTTTAATACGCAAGCGTATTGGGAGCAACATATCGGGCACTTGCGTGAGCAGGTGGGCTTATTGCAAGAGAATCCTTGGCTCTAGTTGGCGTATACCTCGACAATTTCAGAGAGCTATTTTTGGAGGCTGTTTTCACGAGATGGTTTGTTTTCTGAGACAATAAAGGTAACCAATCAGGAAAGGAACTGCATGCTTTACGCGTTTCACGAGTTTCAAAGAGCAATGATGTCTCCTGCTGTGTTTTTAGCCGATGCTCTCAGGCAATCGGTATCCAGCCCTCTTAACCCTTTTAGGGCATTTCCCGTGAGCAGGACAATCGCAGCGAATAGTGAACTTTTCTCGCGACTGATGCAGCGTTATCACAAGCCGGACTGGGATATCAAAGAAGTGGAGATCGATGGGGAGTCGGTTGAGATACTCCAAGAAGTTTCGCTTGAGAAGCCTTTTTGTCGGTTAGTACATTTTCAGAAAGAGCGCGAGTTATCTCAGCCCAAACTTTTGATAGTCGCCCCGCTTTCTGGACACTTTGCTACGTTGTTACGCGATACAGTGCGAACTGCTTTGGTCGATCATGACGTTTGGGTGACGGATTGGGTTGATGCCAAGATGGTGCCTGTCGCCGATGGAGATTTTGATCTTGAGAACTATGTCGAATACGTCCAGGAATTCATTCGACATCTTTCTCCCGATTTGCATGTGATGTCGGTTTGTCAGCCCACTGTACCAGTGCTCGCGGCTATTTCTCTTATGGCTTCTAGAGGGGAAGAATCATTCCCTAGATCGATGATCATGATGGGGGGGCCGATTGATGCGAGACGGAGTCCCACCGCGGTGAATAAATTCGCAGATGAGCATTCTCATACCTGGTTTGCGAATCAAATGATCATGCGTGTTCCACAAAATTATCCTGGACACACTCGGAGGGTTTATCCTGGGTTTATGCAACACGCCAGTTTTCTCGCGATGAATCCAGACCGGCACCTGAATGCGCATTGGGAATTTTATAACTACCTCATGCAGGGAGATGGAGACAGCGCTGAGGCACATCGACAGTTCTACGATGAATATAATGCGGTACTAGATATGGCGGCAAACTACTATCTCGATACGGTCCGTGTTGTCTTCCAGCAGTTCTTATTGCCCAAGGGCAAGTGGGTGATTAACGGTGAGAAAGTGGATCCTAGTGCGATCAGGGATACTGCCCTATTTACTATTGAGGGCGAGCTCGACGATATATCTGGTAATGGCCAAACGGAGGCGGCTCACTCTCTCTGCGAGGGCATAGCCAAGAAAAATAAAAAACATCTGCTCGCAAAATCTGTCGGGCATTATGGAATTTTCAGTGGAAGGAAGTTTAGAGAAATCATCTATCCACAGATAACACGATTCATTAGTAGACATAATTAATTCGGTGTTTGTGAAAGATAAAGTCTTGGTTATTTTTTCCTGAGGTAATTTTCAATGGGTTCAATTGATAATGTATTGCTATCCGCCGTTGGTATGCAGAAGGATATCGTTGAAAAAGCGATCCCGGAGGACGAACGAGTTTGGGTGCCACAAGCGCAAGGGGTGTGGTTCAGGCCTCTTATGCTGAATACCGTATCGGGTGGATGGTTCAATCTGTTGCGCGTTAGAAAATCTGGAGTACTTTCGCGGCACCGTCATCCGATGGCAGTGTATGGTTTTGTAATCAAAGGCCATTGGCGATATCTAGAGCACGATTGGATCGCTCAAGAAGGCGGGTTTGTTTATGAGCCACCAGGAGAGGTCCATACGCTAGTTGTTGACGAAGGGGTTGAAGAGATGATCACGTTGTTCAACGTGAATGGCGCTATGATCTACGTCGACGAGGCGGGAGAGCCGATTGGTTACGAGGATGTTTTTTCAAAAATTGAGATGTGCCGACAGCATTACGATAGTAACGGTTTAGGTGCGAATTTTGTTGATCAATTTATTCGTTGAAAAATTGATTAAATTATTTTGGAGATTGAAGTTATGACGAAGGTTGTGAAATTTCATAAAACCGGTGGTCCTGAGGTTTTGTCGTACGAAGATGCAGTACTTGGAAAGCCTGGTAAGGGTGAAGCTCTCGTCCGACACACGGCGATAGGATTAAATTTTATTGACACCTATCATCGTTCTGGACTTTATCCATTGCCACTCCCTAGTGGTATTGGTTTAGAGGGTGCGGGATTCGTCGAGGCCGTTGGAGCCGGTTGCAAGAACGTCAAAGTAGGCGATCGCGTAGCTTATGCGGGAGGTGTTCCTGGTGCATATTCCGAGGCGCGCGTTATGTCAGAGGAGAAGTTGGTAAAGATTCCCCACGGAGTATCGGATGACGAGGCTGCGGCAGTGATGCTCAAGGGTTTAACCGTTCAAGCGCTCATCCGAAGAGTATATCGAGTTCAAAAGGGCGAGACAGTATTGTTCCATGCTGCGGCTGGTGGAGTGGGCCTCATAGCGTGCCAGTGGTTAAATGCTCTTGGCGCTACGGTAATTGGCACGGTCGGCTCTGACGAAAAAGCAAAAATCGCGAAAGCTCATGGATGTAAACATACGATTGTTTATACTCGAGAGAATTTTGTTGAACGTGTGAAAGCGATTACGAAGGGACGAGGCGTTCCGGTGGTCTATGATTCGGTGGGGAAAGATACATTTCATGGGTCTCTAGAATGCTTGCAGCCAAGAGGTTTGCTTGCGGTGTTTGGTAATGGTTCGGGACCAGTTAAGGACGTCGATGTAAACATTCTTGCGAGGGGTTCTTTTTATCTCAGCCGTCCAACCGTGATGACTTATACGGCTCAGCGATCGGACCTTGAGGCCGGTGCTCGAGAGGTGTTTAGTATGGTGAAGTCTGGAAAAGTTAAGATCGAGATAAACCAACGCTATGCGCTTTCTCAGGCAAAACAGGCGCATATCGATCTGCAGGCTCGTAAGACGACTGGTTCGACTGTTCTAAAGCCATAAACTAAAGTCTTTTCAAAAAGGACTGAAAAACGCTGCTAAATGCAGCGTTTTTTTATGGTAACGTCGTAACGTATGAGATCAAAAGTTTAAGTTTGTAGAGCCGCTGAGTTTTAGGCTTACGTATCGTCGGGGGGTATATGTTCAAACTTGAGGGAAAGCGTGCGTTGGTAACAGGGGCCTCTAGGGGTTTGGGTTGGCAAATGGCGAAGTCCCTAGCACAACAAGGGGCTCATGTTTTTCTCAATGCGAGAGATGCTAGCCTTCTACAACAAAAGGTTAATGAGCTCTTGGCGGAGGGATTGCGAGTTGAGAGTCTTCCTTTTGATGTTACCGATTCAGATGCCCTAAATCGTGCGGTGTCACAGTTGGAAGATCTTTATCAAGGCGTTGATATTTTGATTGCGAATGCTGGTATTCAGTATCGATCTCCGATATCTGAATTTGAGAAATCCGACTTTACGCGTGTCATCAATACGAATTTAACGGCTGTCTGGGAGTTAGCTAAAGTTTGTTCCCGCTCGATGGTAAAAAATAGTTGGGGGCGCATTATTTTCACGGGGTCTATCACCGCAGAGCTCGGAAGGGCTACCATTTCTGGTTACATAGCCGCAAAGGGTGGTGTGCATGCGTTATGTCGTCAACTCGCAGTTGAGTTGGGGGATAAGGGCGTCACGGTAAATACGATTGCGCCGGGATATTTTTCTACGGAGATGAACTCTGCGCTTGTAAGCGATAAGGATTTCAGTGAATGGGTTTGTTCGAGGGTGCCCGTGCGGCGTTGGGGCTCTCCTCAGGAGATTGGGCCTGCGGCCGTGTTTCTCGCATCCAATGAGGCGGCATATGTTAACGGTCATGTGCTGACCGTTGATGGCGGGTTTAGTATTTCTATGTAAGCGTGTCCTTCATGAGTTTTTATTTTGGATAGGAAATATTATGGCTGGAAAATTTCGCATAGGTATCAGTAAGGAGGTTTTGACCAAAGAGGGTGGAACGATTTTTGGTGAACAAGCGATGCGAGTGTTGGATGATCCAGCAGTTGAATGGGAGATCTTGGAGGATCAAGTCCCAGAGTTACTTCCAGAGCACGCAGAAAAATTTGATGCTTTTTGTTTGATGACTGCACGCGTTACTCAGAATACCTTATCAACGGAGAATAAAAGGCTAAAGCTCATCGCGCGATTTGGTGTTGGTTACGACTCTGTGGATGTAGGTGCTTGTACGCATTCGGGCGTAATGCTAACAATTACCCCTGAGGGTGTACGAAGGCCTGTCGCCGCGTCAGTGATGGCTTATATTCTTGCGCTCGCGCACCGGATGTTTCTAAAGGATCGTCTCGTGCGAGAGGGGCGCTGGCTGGAGAAAGGTAATTACCTCGGTATGGGGTTAATGGGAAGAACCCTCGGCGTGATTGGTGTGGGGAATATTGGCGAGGAGCTTTTGAGACTTGCAAGACCATTTAACATGCGGCTTCTCGGTACTGATCCAAACGTCTCTCAAGAATCGGTAAAAGATTTAGAGGTTGAAATGGTGAGTTTAGAGGACTTACTTGAGCAGTCCGATTTTGTATCTGTAAATTGTCTGCTGGATTCTTCTACTCGAGGCATTATGAGTGATCCGCAGTTTTCTCGAATGAAACCAACTGCGTACTTCATAAATACTTCGAGAGGTCCGGTGGTTGATGAGGCCGCACTCATTCGAGCGCTAGAGACAAAAAAAATCATGGGTGCAGCTATTGATGTTTTTGAGAAGGAACCAGTTGAGTTAAATAATCCGCTTCTATCCATGGAGAACGTGATCGTCGCGCCTCATGCGATCTGTCATACCGATGAGTGTATGAGGATACTTGGGGAGAAGGCGTTCGAGGCGGCAGTGGGTCTAGCTTATGGAAAGAAACCGGGTCATTTGGTCAACACTGAAGTGCTTAAGCATGCTGATTGGGTTGGTCGTTGGAAAAATTAATAAGATGAGGTGGGGATGAGGCTAAATTCAGTCAAACACAGGTTGTTATCTGGTGAGGGCGTGTTCGGGACGTTTGGTTGGGAGTTTTTAGTTCCCGGTTTACCTCAAATTGTAAAAAGCGCAGGTGCAGAGTTCCTGTTAATCGATATGGAACATGCGGGCACTAGTTACGAGACTCTTAAGCAACAGTGCGCGCTATGCCGAGGGCTAGATCTCGTGCCGATGGCTCGGGTACCTGCTAATCAGTACCACTATATTTCTAGAGCGCTAGATTTGGGAGCGTTGGGGATTATGGCGCCGATGGTGGGTAGTGCGGCCGAGGCAGAGTTCATTGTCTCCTGTACAAAGTATCCTCCAGATGGCAGAAGAGGGGCGGCTTTTGGTTTTGCCTCAGATGATTACGAGGGTGGCAATGTATCAGAGAAGGTAAAAGTTGCTAATGAACGTACGCTTGTTATGGCGCTGATAGAGACGGAGGAAGGTATCGATAACGTGGAGGAGATAGCGGCAACTGAGGGGATTGATGTTTTATGGTTAGGCCATTTTGATTTGACCAACTTTTTAGGTATTCCCGGCCAGTTCGATCATCCAAGATACTTGGACGCCCTAGAAAAAATGGCGAACGCTGCTAGGCGACATAACAAAGTCCTCGCTTGTATGTCAGCTAACAATGCGTGGAGCACGATCTACTGGGATCGGGGTTTTCGTATGTTCGCGATGGGGGTTGATTCTATGTTGCTACAAAATGCCCTCCAAGATGGTATCCAGCATCTTTTAGGCCTATCTAAATAACTAATAGAAATAAATATATAAATATATATTCTTTTTAATAATATGTGAGAAAGGTGAAAATTCGTGCCCTTGAGTTGAAGGTGTACGAATGGAACTGCTTTTTGTAATTAGTGGCCTCCTGGTGGGCTTTGTAGTCGGTATATCTGGAGTCGGCGGAGGTTCGCTGATGACTCCTCTGCTTGTCATGGGATTTGGTGTTCCGCCTGCCACTGCTGTTGGAACGGACCTTTTATACGCGGGTTTCACCAAAATTGGTGGAACCATATTCCGCGGAAAACTCGGATCCGTTAATTGGAAGGTTGCTTTTCTATTGGCGTTGGGTAGCGTTCCAGCGGCGATTTTTACTTCCGTTTACTACCTCTCGCCTGTTCAGATTGATAGCGCGTCATCGATTTTAATTACTAAAACTCTAGGGGTGATGTTATGTATTACCGCGATAGCCCTAGTTTTTAGAAGTAAGCTTCAAAGGCTTACCCAGGGAATATTTGGTATTAAGCCTGCTGGCCGAAGAGCCCGAATCTTGATCGCTACACTGGGTCTCGGTGCTGTGTTGGGAATTCTTGTGACGCTCACCTCGGTTGGCGCTGGCGCAATTGGGGTAACCGCACTCCTCGTTCTTTACCCGCATCTGCCAGCGAACCACTTAGCTGGAACAGATATCGTTCACGCCGTTCCACTGACCCTTGTAGCGGGACTCAGTCACGCGGTATCGGGATCTGTTGATTATCACTTACTCCTAACGTTACTGATTGGTTCATTACCGGGCGTTGTTTTGGGTAGCCTTGTGGCTCATCGAATACCGGAGAAGCCGTTACAGTGGGTCATAGGGGTCGTTTTATTTTTAGTCGGGCTGAAGCTGTTTTTTTAGGATATCGGAATGTATATCTACGGAGAAAATGACCAAAAATTGATTGAGCAAAGAGTCGCTCAATTCAGGGGGCAAACCGCACGTTTCCTAGCCGGCAAACTGACCGAAGACGACTTTCGTCCATTGCGCCTAAAGAATGGTCTGTATATCCAAAAGCACGCTCCTATGTTGAGAGTTGCCATACCTTATGGATTGCTTTCTTCGCATCAGCTCCGAGCCCTAGCAAACATTTCAGAAAAGTACGATCGCGGCTATGGTCATTTCACGACGCGCCAGAATATTCAATTCAATTGGTTAAAGCTTGAGCAAGTTCCAGATGTGCTGGACGATTTATCTAAGGTCGGTATGCATGCGATTCAGACAAGTGGAAATTGTATTCGAAATGTGACGACCGATGAATTTGCTGGCTTAGCACCAGATGAGGTTGTTAACCCACTAGTGTGGTGTGAATTGATTAGACAGTGGTCAACACTACACCCAGAGTTTGGCTACCTGCCAAGAAAATTCAAGATTGCAGTGAGTGGTGCCGACACCGACCGTGCCGCGATACGAGTACACGATATTGGTCTTCTTGCACGAAGGAATGATATTGGTGAGATTGGGTTCTCAGTTTACGTTGGTGGTGGCCTTGGTAGAACTCCAATCGTGGGACAGGTAATCCGAGAATTTCTCGGTTGGCAGGACTTATTAAGTTATTTAGATGCAATCTTGCGAGTCTACAACCGCTTCGGACGTCGTGATAACAAGTATAAAGCGAGAATTAAAATTCTTGTAAAAGAGCTTGGATTAGAAAAATTTACAGATGCTGTCGAAGCAGAGTGGTTGATATCGAAGCAGCAAATCAGATCGCTACATGAAGCGGACATCGAATCGATAGAGAAGCGTTTTGGTAAGCCCAAGTTCGAAGTGCTATCGAGTCAATCTGTAGCGAATGAGTCATCTGAGGAGTCCCAGCAATTTAAAAATTGGAAAAAACGAAATGTTTTCCCTCATCGAGTAAACGGATACTCATGTGCAGTGATATCCCTAAAGAAAACGGGGATTGCCCCGGGGGATATTACTCACACGCAAATGGTTGCCGTGGCTGATTTGGCGGATCAATTTAGCTTTGGAGAGTTACGGGTTACTCACGGACAAAATTTAGTGTTACCGCATGTAAGAACACAGGACCTGCAGAGCATCTATCAGGTGCTCGAGAGCATTCATTTGTCGACTGCGAATGTTGGGTTGTTAACCGATATGATTGCGTGCCCGGGTGGTGATTTCTGTTCGCTTGCTAATGCCGTATCCATCCCAGTGGCAAACGCAATTCAGGAGCGATTCGAATCTCTTGATTATCTCCACGATATCGGGAATTTAGTCCTAAATATCTCCGGTTGCATGAATTCGTGCGGTCACCACCATGTAGGGAATATCGGAATTCTCGGAGTCGATAAGGGTGGTGAAGAGTGGTATCAAATTACGATTGGTGGTCGCCAAGGGCTCGACGCGGCCATAGGCAAGGTAATCGGTAAATCCTTTCCTCGGGATGAAGTTCCGGATGTTATCGAGAAATTGATCCATGTCTATATAAAATCTCGCGAATCCTCCGACGAAAATTTTGCTGAAGTGGTGGGACGAGTGGGCCTTGACCCATTTAAGGAGGAGGTTTACGGTGTACATTAGAAATAGGGAAATCGTTTCCGACACGTGGCGGATCGTCGGGGAGTCTGGGGGGGCACTTGAGGGCGGATTCGTGTTGCTGCCATACTCGAATTGGTTAGACGCGATCGCCGAGGCTAAGCTCTCCCCAAAAAATATTGGCGCGTGGCTGGAAACCTCATTTGATTCCTCCGAGCTCGTTCGATTGCCTGATGTGCTAGCCATTCAGTTTGATCAATTTACGGATGGTCGTGGATATTCTCTGGCAAAGATTATCCGAGGGCGTATAGGTTTTAAGGGTGATCTTTTCGCGATTGGGGATGTTACGAGAGACCAACTACTGGATTTAGAGAAGTGCGGATTTAATTGCTTCGTTCTAAGGGAGGATCAAGATATTCATGATTCTCTGGAGGCATTCGAAGAGTTTAATTTTTCGTACAGAGATTCTTTTGTCCAAAAAGGTAGTGAACTCGAGACTGCTGGATCAAAAAAATTGAGGCACGCCAGTGGACATTAAGGGAAAAGTAGAGTTGGCCATTCAGAACCTTGTTGACTTCAGTCAGCAATATCAACCAGCGGTATTCTCGACTAGCCTAAGCGCAGAGGATATGGTTCTACTAGACCTCATCGATCTTGCTGCAATCGATGTGGGTGTATTTACTTTGGACACAGGACGTTTGCCACCTCAAACATACGACGTTTTGTCTCAAGCGCAAAAGAAATACAAGCGACCAATTCAGGTTTTATTTCCAGACACGCAGGAAGTGGAAACATTTTCAATTCAACATGGGGTTAATAGTTTTTATGATTCAAAGGAGCGTCGTAAACAGTGCTGCAATATACGGAAAGTAAAACCGTTACGTCGTGCGCTAGCAGGAAAAAAACTTTGGATAACGGGGCTGCGCTCTGCTCAGTCGGTTGCGACACGATCGGATCTTGAGTTGGTGTCTTGGGACGCGACCAATGAGATCCATAAACTGAACCCGTTGCTTGATTGGAGTACGGAAGAAATCTTTGCCTATGCGAAATCGCATGACGTACCCGTTAGTGATTTGTATCGTCAAGGCTACACCAGCATTGGTTGTGCGCCGTGTACAAGGCCAATCCAAGATGGTGAGGATGAGAGAGCTGGTCGATGGTGGTGGGAAGATGTGGAGAGCAAGGAGTGCGGGTTGCACGTTGATAACCAAGGGCGACTGGTCAGGACTAATCAAGAAACGCTGAGGAATTAACAGCATGAATGCCGTACTCGAAAAAATCAGAGACTTCGATCAAGCTGCGCGTCAATGGACGCATTTAGATGCATTGGAATCAGAAGCAATTCATATTCTCCGGGAGATAGGTGCCGAATGTAACAATCCAGCTCTGTTGTTCTCTGGTGGGAAAGACTCTGCCGTGGTATTACACCTCGCGCTAAAGGCATTTTTCCCTGAGCGGTTACGATTTACTTTGCTACATATCGATACCGAGCATAACTATCCAGAGGTTCTTGATTTTCGCGATCGAATTACAAGGAAATACGATTTAAATTTGGTGGTTCGGTCTGTTGGTGACTCTATTCGCCAAGGAAGAGTGCGACTTAGGCATGAGAATGAGCCGAGAAACAAATATCAAACTACGACTTTGCTCGATGCAATTAGTGAACACGAGTTTGATGTTTGTATTGGTGGTGCTCGTCGAGATGAAGAGAAAGCACGCGCAAAAGAAAGAATATTTTCATTTCGTGACGAGTTTGGACAATGGGACCCAAAGAATCAACGTCCTGAAATTTGGAATATTTATAACACCCGAGTTGCTCCAGGTGAAAACATTCGAGCATTCCCGATCTCAAACTGGACTGAGTTGGATGTTTGGGAATACATCCAAAGGGAAGCGATAGAGCTACCTGAAATTTATTTTTCCCACGAGAGGGATGTTGTTATTAGGGGGGGCGCATTGGTCCCGGTCACCCCATTGACTCCACCTCATCCTGACGACGAAATAAAGCGACTCAGTGTTCGTTTTCGTACTGTGGGGGACATTACCTGTACTGCTCCAGTTGAATCAAAAGCGCTGAGCGTTGATGAAATTATTCTAGAGACTGCCCAAACGCAAATCACGGAACGTGGTGCCACTCGATTGGATGACCAGACCAGCGAGGCGGCTATGGAGCTCCGTAAGAAAGAAGGGTACTTCTGATGGCAATCAATAATCCGCAACAAGTATCGGGACTTTTGCGATTTATTACCGCGGGTAGTGTTGATGATGGCAAGAGCACTCTCATTGGGCGCCTGTTATTTGATAGTAAAAATCTGCAAGTGGATCAGTTGAGTGCGGTAGAGGCGTCATCAAAAAAACGTGGAATGCAACAAATTGATTTATCCCTGATAACGGACGGCTTGCTTGCCGAGCGCGAACAAGGGATTACGATTGATGTTGCTTACCGATACTTTGCGACACCAGCGAGGAAATTCATCGTGGGAGATTCTCCTGGGCATGTGCAGTACACCCGAAATATGGTGACGGCAGCGAGTTCAGCGGATCTCGCGATTGTGCTAATTGATGCAGAGAACGGAGTGAAATCTCAGACTCGGCGACATCTTTATCTTGCGCACTGGGTAGGAGTTCCTCACGTGGTATTTGCGGTCAATAAAATGGATAAAGTGGGGTTTTCTCAAGAGATTTATCGCATGATTGAGGAGGAGTGCAGTCAGTTAGCGCGCTCAGTAGGGTTTTCGAATATCCATGTTATTCCCGTTTCCGCTCTAGAGGGCGATAACATTACCGTGAAGGGTGATCGCCTTCATTGGTACTCCGGTCCGACATTGCTCGAATATCTTGAGAAGGCACCTGCTGCTCAGGACACCGAAGTGCAACCGATGAGATTTAGCGTACAGCGTGTAACCCGATTAAATAGAGAAAATATCCGAACGAACTCAGGTTTTGAAGACATAGATACGAGAGGCTATCAAGGACTTGTTATCTCAGGACAGCTCAACGTCGGAGACGAAGTGGTTATTCAGCCTGGGGGTTACCGATCTCAGGTCAAAAAACTTCTCAATGCTTCGGGGAAATTTGTGGAGGCAGTATTTGCACAGGAATCTATCACTGTATTTCTTGAGCAGGATTTAGATATATCAAGAGGTGCTATGTTCTCGGATGTCTCTCTAGTGGGTCAGGTCTCTAAAGATTTTGATGCGGAGTTGTGCTGGTTTGATGAGGATCCCTTAGATACAAATCGCACGTATCTCATTAAACAGACATCAAACGTTGCAAAAGTCCGATTGCAGTCCATTAACCAACTCGTTGATGTTGAGACGTTACAAAAATCTTTACACCCCAGCGGTATGAAAATGAATGATATTGGACATGTGAGCTTGAAATCGCAAATTCAGCTCTCGTTCGATTCGTTTGAGACAAATCCAGGAACTGGTGCGTTTATTTTAATCGATGAGGTCAGCAATAGAACCGTTGCGGCAGGCACCATACGATGAGTAAATCTCATATGACCGAGTCTACGTCGGAGAAAGTTATGAAGGGAAAGGTCTACATTGTTGGGGCAGGGGCTGGAGCGGTTGATTTGTTAACGCTTCGGGCCGCAAAATTAATTGAAGAGTGCGAGATTTTATTTTATGACGCGCTAGTCAATCCGGAGATTCTTAAGTTAGCGAAGCATGCGAGGTTAGTTAGCGTGGGTAAAAGATGTGGACATGCATCGACGGCGCAGCGTTTTATCAATCGCTCTTTGCTGGCGGCGGCAAACAAATATGCAAAAATTGTTCGTCTTAAGGGCGGGGACCCTATGATGTTTGGTAGGGCCCAAGAGGAAATTCAGGCACTTGATGCTGGTGAGGTCCAATACGAAGTTGTACCAGGGATCAGTGCTGCTTTTGCAGCCAGTGCCGATCTTGGTGTATCTCTAACTCAGAGGGGACAAAGTCGCAGTGTTCTTTTTGTAACTCCGCGTGTCGGAGAAGGGGAACGTAACCATGAATGGGTACCGGCCGCCTCGTCTGCTGGTACAATTGCGGTTTACATGGCTTCAAAGCAAGCGGCATCGATTAGAGATGCACTCGTGAGCGCAGGTTACTCGAAAGCGGCTCCGATGGTTTTTGTAGAAAGCGCTTCGTTGTCTGGGCGCCGAATTGTACCAACGAGATTGATGGATTTGGAAGAGGCTGCCGAAGAGTTGGGTCAGGGGCCTGCGATTCTGTTGATAGGAGACGTTTACGAGGCGATAGTCGATCGTTCCATGGAACATCGAAACGAGTACATTGGTCAGTTATTGGCACAAGGTTAAGAAAATAATTTTTGAAAGTTTTTAAATATTTGGAATAGTTGATGAGCCAAGCAGATAAATATACCGCTGAAAAAATAACCGAACTCAAGGGGTGGACTCCACATCTCTTTAGTTTTAAGTTAACGCGATTTTCGGGTTATCGTTTTGTTCCGGGCCAGTTTGCGCGCCTGGGAATTAAGAAAGAAGATGGAGAGATTGTATGGCGAGCCTATTCAATCGTTTCAGCGAGTTACGATGAGTATCTAGAGTTTTTTTCAATTGTGGTGCCTGATGGTGAATTTACCACCCGATTAGCGAAACTTCAGGTTGGAGACGAGGTTCTAGTTGAAAAGATGAACTATGGGTTTTTAACGACCTCGAGGTTTGAGCAAGGGAAAGATCTTTGGATGCTTTCAACAGGCACTGGGGTGGCTCCGTTCATTAGCATTCTTCAAGAGCTCGAAACATGGGAAGAATATGAGAATATTGTTCTCGTCTACAGCGTGCGAGAAGAAAAGGAACTTGCTTATGTGGATACGATCGATGGGCTAAAAACGCATGAGTACTTTGGAGAGTTTTCCCATAAATTAAAGTTTGTTCCTGTTGTGACTAGAGAGAAAGTTGCTGGTGCGCTCAGCGAAAGAATTCCAACTTTGCTTGAGAGTGGCGAGCTTGAAAGAGAAGTTGGAATCAAATTAGATTCAGAGCGTAGCCGAATTATGATCTGCGGAAATCCAGAGATGGTTGAGGACACTAGAAATTGGTTTACTGAACGGGGTTATACGGTCAGTCGGCGTTCGAAGCCTGGACATTTGGCACTAGAAAATCTCTGGTAATTCGAAATTAGTTAGACCTAAGTTTTGTCTGACGCAAAAAAAAATACTGGTATCGTATTGTTGGCTCATGGCGCTAGAGACCCTAGTTGGAGAGAGCCGTTTGAACGTATTTTAGATCGTGTTCGGAGCGGTGCTGAGGGGCCGGTTTCTCTTGCTTTTCTTGATCATATGGAGCCGGGTGTCTCATCTGCGTGTGAGCAACTAGCAGCGCTGGGCGTATCAAAGATCGTACTGGTCCCATTATTTTTGGGGGTCGGGGGTCATGTGAAAGGGGATGTCCCGAAATTGGTGGCAGAAGCTTCTGCTAAAACCGGTGTAGCGATTGAGATTACTCCGGCTATTGGGGAAACCGAGTCTCTCGTTCAATCGATCGCCGACGTGTCCTTGCACTTAGCAACACAGCTGAACGACTAAAAAATTTTCAACTCTTATTGCGAATCATTCTCATTATCGTTTATTATTTAGCGGTGTATCGCTCGATAAACCATTTATTTTTTATAAGCATATGAAAATAAGAAGATTTTTTTTGTTTATTTTTTTGTTCTCTAGCATTTTCTCGCCTTTTCAGGCTAATGCAGACGAAGTATTGCAGCAAAGAATTAATAAGCTAGAGACTGAGTTACAGGAGCTCAAAGAATTGATGCGAGCTCAAATCGAACGTCAAAAGACTCAAGAGCAGCAGATTGCCGAAAATCAAGAACGTATTCGAGAAACAAGTGCTGAGACAACAAAATATGCGTTACTAGCGGATACGACATTTGGAGGATACGGGGAGATCATCTACAACAATTACGACGATGATGCGACTCGGGATGAGTTTGACATGCAGCGTTTCATTATTTTTATGGGGCACAGGTTCAGCGATCGCACGCGCATGTACTCAGAAATCGAATTTGAGCACGCACAGACCAAAGGTGGAACCTCGGGAGGGGAAGTTGCACTCGAGCAGGCGTACATTGCCCACCAAATTACACCTGGGGTTGATATAAACGCGGGCCTAATGATCATTCCGATCGGAATGACAAACGAATACCATGAACCACCGGTGTTCTACGGAAATGAACGTAATGAGGTAGAGCAAAGAATTATTCCAACGACTTGGAGAGAGCTGGGTCTATCTTTAAGAGGAAAGACAATCGGTGGATTGGAATATACCTTCGGTCTTACTACCACTCCTGACGCAAGTAAATATTCGAGCGCAAATGGAGCGAGTTATGGTTTTAAAGATATGCGAACAGTCGGACAAAAAGCAGCCGCGAACGATATCGGATATTTAGCCGGCTTGAACTATCGCGGAATTCTTGGGTTGGAAGTTGGGGCTACGGTGTGGAGTGGTAATACGTCTCAGAAAGGTAAGGGATACACTGCGTACTCAGCGCTTTCAACTGTTGATGCAACGTTAACGATATGGGACGCCCACCTGAAATACTCGAACCGCGGTCTTGATGTGAAGGCTTTATATGCTGCTGGCACTTTATCCGACACCGCGAGTATAAATTCCGCACTTGGTATCTCTGGTAATAAGGCTGCGCCAGAGTCGTTCTATGGATACTACGGTGAGGTCGGCTATCATGTGTACAAAGAGGGTGATCTTGATGTAGCTCCATTTTTTAGATATGCCCGCTACAACACGCAAGAAAGCGTGGCATCTGGTTACACAATCGACCCCAATAACAACGAAACGGTCTATACGTTTGGTGTGAATTTTTACGTCCATCCGCAAGTCGTATTTAAATTTGACATTCAAGATTTTCAAACCGCAGATGCGAAGGATCGTTACAACCTTGGTGTGGGATGGATGTTCTAACTTGCGTCTGAAATTTTGCACTCCCCCTTCATGTGCAATAAGTAGGAACGGCGTCCGAGGACGCCGTTTTTTTTACTCGATACAAATTGTCGCGACCGCGTACGGTTTCAGACGAATTTTATTTCCAAGATCTTTTATTTGTTTTTGGAACTGCAAGGGGTTTTGCGTGGCGCGGATGAAACTGCTTTCATCAAGAATATTTCCCCGTAGGCTACGCTTTGCATTTTGGATCGTGACGCTTTGCGTTTCACTCGTTAGATTACCGATCCAAAGTGTGATTCCACCATTTTTGTCTTGAAGCGCAAAAGAGAATACAGATTTCTCGTTTGAGTTTTCGATATCAACTATTCGTTTTCCAGTGGAGTTCATTAACGCCGTTGCAACGTGATAGGCAGGGTATACCGAGGGACCTTTTAACGAGTTGAAATATGGTTGCATACCGTCAAACTTTCGGTGGATAACCCCTAACGGGCCAGTCGTCGAACCAATAGTCACCGCTTCCACATTCGTTTTAGCGAGTGTGCCGATATATCCGAGTAACCAGGAGGCGCCAAACAATCCACGTGTCCTTGGGTCTGCTTTCACCAGACAAATTCGCTCGTTCTTAGGATTTGGCGTGAATGTAGCGCCATGTGGATTATCACGACACCCAATTGCGCTCGGGCCAACACGGTGGGGTGATTTTCCTAAAAATGTTTTTCCGGTCTTAATCTGGAATGGCAATGCTTCTAAGGTTTCCATCACGGATCGGTCATCTGCAGCATGTACAATCGGGCATGTAGCATTCATCGCAAAATCAAGATGTCCTTTTGGTGGTCTCTTGCGGTTAAGTTCGGTGAAGAAAGAGAACATGCCGCCCCCGAGCTTAATGTTTGGAAATGCTGCGCGCGTAGCTCGGTATAGAGCAGGTAGAGGTGGCGCTGGAGGCCTCTTGCCTCCCGGTAGGACAGATTTGAGATCTCCAACTGGGCAAACTGCGACCGCATCTAGTGATAAACCAGCGCGCTTCGCTAAGCGCGCCACTCCAAGCAGTTCACCTTTGAAACCTTTAATACTTTTTACTACGATTTCCAGAACAATCTTGGCATTTGTCGCATCCGCTATCGTTTTATAGCCAATCAATTCCTTTAAACCGTGCTTTTTCCGTGGGTCAAAGTGACATTGAAGAATCTTTGGGTTCGCATTGGATACAAGATTAAGGTTTTTTATCGACGTGGAAATTTCCTCTGCGGGTACCCCAAATCCGACTGGAATCATCTTCTTGGTCGTAGCTTTTTTGAGTTTTACGGTAATGTCTTTTTTCTGTGAGTTACTACTCTTGCCTTTAGCTTTTCCAGATAGGGTGACAGTAATCGCCTGTTCGACGGGCTTCCCAGCGGGAAGTGTGTAAGGCCACGGAAGAGCAAGTGGGCGAACATACGTTTTAAACGAAGCGTCGGTCCAGTTTCTGTGGTCTTCGGTTTCGTAAGTGTCACCCTCAAAGTTAACCGTTGCCACCAAACCAGGTAAAACCTCGTGAGTGAGTGACCGGATCTTTAAGAATGGCTGAATTGGGTTCACTTCCGTAGGAAACTTGGACCATTCATTTGTTCCTGATACATGTTTTGCGAGAGCGGGGCGACCAGCTACCCCGGTAAGCGGATGCAAAACAACGAATCCAGTTCGAGCTGTAAGAAAATTCGTTTTTGGTACTGCGACTCCGGTAAATCGGAGGTTTCCGTCTGCACTGCCCTCGATCATTGCATCATAAGAAATCTCTTGCCCAGGTCTACTGCAAATCGCTTTAAAACGGATTGAGAACCCATCGCGTCTCTCATCAATCTTGAGATTTTTGATGTTCGGAATATAGGTCCCCCAATTCTCATCTCTGACTAAAAAACCAATTGCCCGCAGTACTTCCACACCATGAATCTTTAAATAGCGAAGTTGCCCACTATCAAATTCAACTTCAAGCGGGCCAGTTTTAAGAATCCGGCCGACCACGTCGCGTTGAGTGGTCCCACATAACATTATGTCTTTTGATATGTTTGCTGACTTCATGATTTGCTCCTCTCCGTGCAGCTAGTTTTTATTTTAATTGCCCAGATTAAATTGTCATTTCTGTTATTGGGTCGATATAGATAACTCTACTCATGTCTACGCTGAGTTCGATCGTCGTGTTATGCCCTAAGAGATCTTGTGGCCTTAATTCAGCCACGGCAGGGTTCTGACCGAGCCTAAACGTTACATAAGATCTGGACCCAGTGGGTTGAACGAGTTCTATGTTTACTGAAAGTTTTGAATACTGCTGATGATTTGCAATGTCCGCTCGGCTAAAGTGCTCGGGCCGGATCCCAACAATGATTGCCTTGTTCGCATGCGAAGTTAATTTATTTTTTATTTGCTCAGGGATATCTAGCGAGTGGTTCGAGTTATTAATCGTGACTTTATTCTCAGTAACCATGCCATCAATAAAGTTCATGGACGGTGATCCCAGAAATCCCGCTACATATTTGGTTGCAGGACGCTCGTACAGGTCAAGCGGGCTTCCTTGCTGTTCAATTTTTCCATCTCGCAGGAGAACAATGCGGTCCGCCATGGTCATTGCTTCGATTTGATCATGCGTCACGTAGATCATGGTTTTCCCGAGCTCTCGGTGCAGGCGTTTAATTTCACCCCGCATCTCGTCTCTCAATTGTGCGTCTAGGTTCGATAGTGGCTCATCGAATAAATAAATTCTCGCTTGCCGAACGATCGCTCTGCCGATCGCGACCCTTTGTAACTGTCCCCCGGAGAGTTGCCTCGGGTAACGCTCGAGTAAATGATCAATCGATAGCATGCGAGAAGCCTCGGCCACTTTCTCTTCAATCTCAACTTTTGGTGTTTTGCGCGCCCTAAGTCCAAAAGCAATATTGTCAAACACTGTCATATAAGGGTACAGCGCGTAATTCTGGAAAACCATCGCGATATCGCGATCCTTCGGCGCAACGTCGTTTACGACTTCGCCGTCGATTTCTATCGAACCCTCATCAATTTCTTCAAGCCCTGCGATGGTTCTCAGTAACGTGCTCTTGCCGCAACCAGATTGACCAACAAGAACCGTAAACTCGCCCTTTGGGATTTCCAGGTCAACGCCTTTTACCGCGTGCATCGACCCATAATATTTGTGAAGAGAATTTATTTTTAGATCTGCCATACGTGTTCGCCTACATTCCCAGAAATGATTAAGGTTCGGTTTATCCCTTCACTGCCCCAAGAGAAATTCCTCGCACCAGATACTTTTGCATGAATGCAACAATAAAAAATATCGGCAACGTGCCGAGTACTGACATTGCCGATATTTTCCCCCAAAAATTCGACTGACCGCCAAAGTAATGCGTGACCTGAACGGTGTACGTCGCCACATCTGTTCGTGTTAGGACGAGTGCGAAAATGAAATCGTTCCATGCGAATACGAAGGTGAAGATTGCAGTGGCAAAAAGCCCCGCTCGGCACATCGGAAAGACCACCTTCCAGACAACTTGCCATCGCGTGTAACCATCTACTAATGCTGCTTGTTCAAGGGAAATGGGGATGTCCATGATGTACCCACGCATCATCCAAATAACGTAAGGTAGATTAAATGCCGTGTAAAGTAAGATCAACCCAAAATAAGTATCGACCATTCCAAACCAAACATAGAGAAGAAACACGGGGAATACGATTGCGATGGGTGGAATCATTCGCTGAGATATGATCCAGTTTGCCAGATGTTCTCCACCTGTTTTAAATCGCGCTAGACTGTAAGCGCAAATCGTTCCGAGAATCATTGCGAAAATAGTACTGACTCCAGCGACAATTAAGCTGTTTCCAACTGTCGCCGCATCGCCATCTTCGAAAAGAACACGATAGTTACTAAGCTGTAGGGTTTCTGGCCACCAGACTGGGGGGTAAGCATAAATTTCATTGGCGGTCTTGAAAGAAATCATGAAGAGCCAATAAATTGGAAATAAGAAAAGAATCGTTAAGGCAACTACCGCGATGTAACGAAGTGCGAGTTTGATTTTTTTTCTATGACTCGTTTTCATCTCGCGATCTCTACTTTCTTAAGCGCGCCGATCACTAGCACTGACAGCAATATGATTATTAGCAGGGCTACTGCGCCGGTGTAACTAGTTTCGAATTGTTGAAAACCTTTGACATATGTAAAGATCGATATTGTCTCTGTCATCGTTCCAGGCCCTCCTCTTGTTAGCGCCCAAACAATATCGAATAGGCGGAAGAGATCTAATCCACGGATGAGAATCGCTACTGCCATAACTGGCCAAATCGCTGGTAGCACAATTTTAAAAAAAGTAGTCCAATAACCAGCGCCATCGATTGACGCCGCTTCTAACTGAGATTTATCAACCGCTGATAGTGCAGCAAGCAACAGTAGAAACATAAAGGGCGTCCATTGCCAAATTTCTGCAGCCAATATCGACGGATATACGAGATCGGGGTTAATTGTCCATAAAAGCGTTACCTCCTCACCGGTGAACCAACCCAGGATCTGATTGATGGGGCCAAAGCGGGTATCGAGTAGTAACGACCAGGTTGCACCTGAAACGACCGGAGCTACCACCACTGGTAGAACTAATAACGCAATGAAAATCTGCCGACCAGGTAATTTATCGATGAACAGTTGTGCCATTAGGAGGCCAAGTAGCAGTTCAATTGGTAGGGCGATACACGTGAAGATAATCGTGTGCATGAGCGCTTCCCAAAGTCGGGTATCAGTCCCAAGGGCGGTATAGTTTTGGAGCCCATGGAAGCTCGTGTCATTGTCCATCATGGTGATACCCTGAAAACTCACCAAGAGGGTGTAAATGAGTGGGAAAATTCCGATTAATAAAAGGATAAAAATTGAAGGCGCAATCAGTTGATACTTAAATCCACGATCGCCCAATATCAGCTGGGATAGAGGTCGTTTGTTTTTCATACGGCTATCTCACTTGAATCCCAATGTGTTGCTTAAAGTTGTGAAGCTCTGGTTTTCGATTCTAAAAAAAACTTAGGGGTCCTACCAGAGGACCCCTAAGGTCATAAGTGAAACTAATTTACGAAAAAATTAGTTTGGATAAGCGCCAGATTTCGCGGCCCAGCTCTCGTAAACAGCTTTCTGTTTATCAGTGCCAACGCTTGCGGTGATCTTATCCCACTCAGCTGCTACATCATCAAGGATTTTCTGAGGATTATCCCCTGCCCAGAGGCGGCTAATACCCTGACGAAGAGCCTCTTCGTACTTATCTGTCTGGATGAGAGACAAATCGAGTAAACCGGTTTGTGCAGCATCTCCTAAAGCAGCTAAGTAATCTTTCGCATCAGGCCAAAGTGCTTTGTAGCCCTCGTTCTCGAAGTGAGAATTTCTGAAAGGATCTCTCAGAGCGTAAGGAAGTTGTACACGTTGGTTACTGATCTCTTCACTATTTAGCCATTGGATAAATAGATATGCGGCCTCTTTATTTTTTGACCCTGAAGCTACTGATAGGGCAAATCCGGCTGCTAACTCAGGATGTCCACCAGGTGGAAGTGCATAACCGATTTTTCCAGCGATCTGAGTTTTTGGAACCCAATTCAATGCCTCTTCGTTCTCAAGGTATCCAGCTGCAAATCTTCCGTAAGGCGGCCAAGAGATGGTCATCGCCGATTTTCCTTGAACAAACTCCGCCAAGTTCTCCACGAAACCAAACTTCTCTACACCTTTGGCCATAAATTTGTTTTCTGTCAGCCAATCGTTGAAGACTTTCACGCCAGCTGCGCTATTTACAGTCGCTTTCATGTCTCCATCAAAGAACTTTCCGCCTTCATTTCTGAAGCGTTCCTGGAACATGAAGTTTCCATATCCTGGCTCACGGAACATGGATGCTCCGAACGTTCCCTCTTTCTTAAGCGCACCAGTTAAGAATTGCCCGACTGAGATAAAGTCTTCCCAAGTTGTTGGGACCACTAAATCCTTTCCGGTTTTGCTCTTGTAAGCATCTTGGAGATCTTGACGAGCAAAAATATCTTTGCGGTAGTACATCAAGAATACATCACCGTCATCTGGGAACCCATAAATTTTTCCATCTACGGTCATTTGATTGTCGCGATAGGTAGCTGCGATGTTCTGTAGCTCACCGCGGTAACCGTACTTGTCGACGAGGCCATCGAGTTCTTCCAAAGCGCCCATCTGAACGAGGTCAGGCATCCATGCAGGAATTACGTTAAGCGCATCGTAAGCACCTGAGCCTGCGCGATAATCTTGTGCGATTTTCGTAAACATTTCGGATGTTGGTACTTCTACGACTTCAACCTTACATCCGGTAGCCTCAGTCCATTTTGGACCGGAGAACTTGATCGGGTCGAGTGACTGAAGTCCAGCCTCCCAAACGATCGTGATTGTCTTGCCATCAGCGCACAATGGTTTCGCTGCTTCTACTGCAACCTCAGCCGAACTCTTGCCCGACGTATCGTACGATCCGCTAACTCCTTGGTCGTCGCCTTTTCCGCAACCGGAGAGGCCCACCGCAAGAGCTCCCGCTGCGACTAATGCTACGGCTGTTTTGGTATCCCAGCCACTTAATGTAGTTCCTGCCATAATCTCCTCCTTGATTTGGTACGCTATTCCCGCGGGAACAAGGGCGTTCCAATTTTTTCTGTAGTATTCCCGCCTTTTTGATTTTGAACATATTGGGCGGGTCAACTAAGCATTCTGTTCTTCAGTGCAAAAAAGTCAAGACCTTTGGGCTTATTTGAAGGGTGAAATTATCGTATGAAGAAACTTAATCTAAGAGCTGCGGCGAAACTGCTGGTAGACCAGCGATCAGGACTCAAACCGATCAAAAAATTGCCCGATGCTCTGCAACCAAGAAATGAAGTTGAGGGATACGCACTTCAACGTGGGGTTGGTGAATTATTGAGTTTTTATTTGGGGCCGCTTGCAGGTTACAAGATAGGATGCACTACCCCAGTCATGCAAAAATTTCTTGAGATCCCGAATCCCTGTGCTGGCGAAGTATTTCGTTCTACTGTGGTCAAAAACATGGCGGTAGTTCCGCGAATGGGATTCGTGAAGGTGGGGATCGAGTGTGAGATCGCCGTTGTTTTGGCGTGTGATCTATCTGATCCGAATTTAGTTGGTGATGCAGAATGGCTCTCTCGAGCAGTTGGTGGGGTCATGGCGTCCATGGAGATAGTCGATGACCGATACGAAGATTACCGAACGATTGGAGTGCCAACTCTGATTGCAGATAATTTTTTTGACTCTGGATGCGTGCTTGGGACGCCATTGCAAAAGTGGAGGAACCTGGATCTCAGAAGCTTACGAGGCACTACAAAAATTAACGGGAAGTTAGTGGGAGAGGGTCAAGGGGATCTCATCATGGGCGACCCATTACATGCACTCACTTGGCTTGCCAAATCCCTCTTATCGCGTGGGCAATATCTTAGAAAAGGACAGTTCGTTACCCTCGGAAGTGTTGTGGAGACGAAGTGGCTAAATGCTGGTGATGTTGCCGAGGTGGAAATCGAGAGATTGGGTTCCGTAGGGTTGAGGGTTATATAAAAAAAATGGCTGAGCTACACGCTCAGCCATCCATTTGTAAAACTTAATTTTTATTCTTAGTAAATCACAATCGGGTTTCCTGGTGACCCTGTTCCACCAATGATTCTTAGTGGAGACCAGATGAACGCGCCCTCATAAACTTTAGCGTCCACGAGAGACTTTGTATCTACGTTCTCAAGATTCCAAATTCCAAGCTGAACCTGTAATTCGGTATGACAAGGTACAGCCCAGCCTTCAACCTCGTTTCCAGGCTGAGCGTCATTGGCCGAAGTATCTCCCATGGTTAGAGCGATATTCCTCTCACCCATGTACTTACAAGCGCTGTAACCAAATCCAGGCTCGCCCTGCGCAAACTTTGCACGGGCTGCAGCACGCTCGTCTGAAGACATAGACTTGTAACGATCATTGCTCCAGGTGTTTCCCTGTCCAGTGTGAACTGCTACGCAGTCGCCAGACTGGATTGCGCCTAAGCCTTGCATTTTTAGGATCCCCTCAATGTCATCGGCTGTAACGATCCCACCGACATCAGCAGATGTTTTTGGAATAGGGAGCATTTCCTCGCTAGCAGAAATTTGCCCGATCTTCTTTTTGTAGGCTACTGCATCAAGTACAACGAGGCGGCAAACGAATCCCAGTTCGCCAATATGTTCGACGCCAGCGTCACCCATACCGACTACTCGTCCTCCAGCCCCGCGCTCGTATCCGTTCTCAGGATTCATAGGGTTGAAGCCGTTGTACATGTATAGACCCTTCGAGGTGTTCACGCCAATGTGTCCAGGTCCATCGAACTGAGTTTGAATTTGTCCGATCTCGGTCGTTACGAGCTCGTCATGGTATATCAGCGCGTTTGCTCCGAATGGTCCGCCAGTAGGAGTTCCAGGAATGGTCATGTTCCAACCTCTTGGTCCGAACGCCGGTGCCTCTCTGTGGTAGTACTTACCAACACTGATAGCCTTAAACTGCTTGATAGTTGCCAAGGCGCGCTTAATGTTGGCAGAGTTTTTCATGTGATTGGCGCTTCCGGCCTTATCACCTGCTCCCCAATACTTTGATGGAGCCCACTTGTTGTTTATTGGGTCATCGTTTATCGGACCAGAAAGCGGATCCGTCGCCCCTCCAAAAGCAGATACTGCGCCGAAGCTTAATGCTACTGCCGCGGCGACTGCTCCAAACTTCTTAAACATAATCTCCTCCTCCAAAACATGTTGATGGTTCGATCTGCTTTATTCGTAAGATTGTTGTTTTTGCAGATTGGTATAAAGTCTCATATGTAGGGATGGTAAGCAATAGGCGTGAGCGAGTTTCAGAGAGCGGGGTGGGCATTGATTTCGACAGAGCAGTTGTCAAAATACAAGGAAGACGGTTTTATTGTCGTTAGGTCAGTCGTTGATGAAATTATGCTGCGACGCATAAATAATGTCGTGGATAATTTAATAGCTCAAAGCGCAGACATCAAAGAACATAACGACATATATGATTTAGAGCCAAACCATACGCCGGAACAGCCACGAGTGCGGCGCATCAAGACTCCGCATAAGTGGGACTCGATTTTTTGGGACCTGGTTAATTCCGAGCGTATGACAGAGTGTCTTCGCGCTCTGTTGGGGCCTAACGTCCGGTTACATGGATCGAAACTAAACATGAAATTACCGGGCGACGGCGCCGCCGTAGAGTGGCATCAGGATTGGGCTTTTTACCCTCACACCAACGATGATGTACTTGCGGTTGGTGTGATGCTAGATGATGTCACTGATGATAACGGCCCAATGCTCGCGATATCTGGTAGCCACAACCAGCCAAAGGTTTGGGATCATCATCAGGACGGATTTTTCTGTGGAGCGATAAATCCTGAAAATGCGTCAGATGTGAATTTTGATAGTGCCGTTAGATGTACTGGTCGAGCGGGTGATTGCTCTTTTCATCATGTGCGATTGATACACGGTTCTGAAAGTAATACGTCTCTCAAACCGCGTCGGTTGTTGTTGTATGAATGCTCGGCTGCGGATGCATGGCCGCTGTTGAGGTTTTCTTCACTGGAGGAGTTTGATAGCAGGATGATCTGCGGTGAATCCACGATTGAGCCGCGTTCGGAGGATGTGCCAATTCGCATGCCGCTACCCCCTGCAGTGCGGCAGGGTTCTATATACGAAAATCAGATCGAACTTCGTAATCGATACTTCACTTGATACTTGAATTATTTCGTGCGTCTCCGAGCAAATGTTATCGCCTGAACAACTCAATAAATATCTCACCGATGGATTTTTAAGTCCGGTACCCGTATTGAGTTCTTTTGAGGCTGGCCGTTACAGGAGCTCGCTTGAAGAGTTTGAAGATGTTCACGGGCTCGTCATGAAAACCGCTTTTAGAAACAAACCCCACCTCGTGTTTACGTGGGTGAACGAGTTGATGCGCCATCCAAATATTCTGGGTGCAGTTGAAACGATCTTGGGTCCAAATATTTTGGTTTGGGGAACCAATTTTTTCATTAAAGAACCCGGGGATGAGACATTTATATCTTGGCATCAAGACTCCACTTACTGGGGGCTTTCGACGCCGGATGTAGTGACCGCTTGGTTAGCGCTAAGCCCTAGCAATATTCGAAGTGGGGCGATGAAGATGATTCCTGGCAGCCACCTTGTCGATCAGTTGCCACATAAGGATACTTTTGAGGAAAAAAATTTATTAACGAGAGGTCAGGTGGTGGACTGGAGCTCACAACCCGAAGCTTCGCAGTTGCTTGAGTTGAATCCGGGTGAAATTTCCTTACATCATGTCCGTACGGTTCATGGTTCTGAGCCAAATCTCAGCACAGATCGTCGTATTGGTCTAGCGATTCGCTACATCCCCACCCATTTGCGGCAAATATCTGGCGAGCGTGACTATGCAACACTAGTAAAAGGTGAAGATGATTTTGACCACTTTATCCAGGAGCCTATACCGGAAGAGACTATGGGTTCTGACGAAATCGAGGCTCACAAACTAAGTGCCTCAGAGTCCTTTAAGATCCTTTATCGAGGTACCGGCAGGGGAGTAGAGGTCTAGGTCGTACGGATTTAACTTGGCGCTGAGGGTAGGCAACTTTTTGTCGATATTGGAGACAAACCTTCTTATTAATAAAATGAAAATATTGGGGTTACAGAAAATGAAATTAGCCGCTGTTTTATTCATCTCAATTTTTTCGAGTGTAAGCTTTGCGCAAACGTACTCTATGGAATCTTTTTCGCAAGTCAATGAAAATGAGATCTCCCGCTTCTATGTAGAGTCGGTTAGGGACTCGAATGGTGAGCGATTATTTGACGTAATCATTCGAGTTATAGACCCAGAGGCGGTACGTCCACAATCGATGGTTTCCAGAAAAGTTAGTTTTCGTGCTCGATGCGACTCCAAGGAGCTCACAGTTTCTCTAGTCGATATCCGAAACATTAAGGGCCAAACGATCAAGATGATCACCGTTCCACCGGGGGGTGAGGAGTACCACAAGCCAGAACTCGGAACCAAGGAAGACGATTGGTTGTGGAAGGCTTGTGGCTGAACCCAGATCAAGAAGCTTGTTGGATCGGCAACTAATCTAAGCCCTCACTGCTACCCCACGTTTGCATTAGCGTATTCGAAGGTAGGTTTTCGTCTACAAGTTTGTTAGCGGTTTCGATTCCTGCGACCGGTAAGCCAGTTGGATCTAATACGCCGATTTGCACTAACACCGAAGCCTGGTCCCAGTAGATGTGCTCGTTGTAGAGCTTATCTCCACGAAACTTTACGATCGCTACAAGCGGAATTTCTACTCGTTTTCCAGTTGGTTTCACTCCAGGAAGCATCCAGTCGATCTCGATGTCATGCGTGAAGCAAAATAGCATTTCATCAACGACAATCCCCTCGCCGATTGTCCTAGAGATGGGGATTAGAGATGTATCCTGCGGACACTTAGGAATGAAGTGATGTTTATAGAAACGTTTGAGGTTGTCGTGCCCAACGCCGCCCGTCATAGTTGGGATGTGATTAACATATGGCTCAGACACCATGGTCCCCATAGTCGCATCAACATCTCGCGTTGCAAACTCGTACTCGCAGTGTTTGTCCCAAAGCGAGGAGAAATCAAAATGCGGCCCCATAGTTTTTCGGAAAGATGCTATCGACCGGTGATGCGCCATGAGTGCAGATGGCTTGTGATAGTGCTCTGACTGCGGTCTCGCAAAAGCATGGTCAACCTCTGGATAAATGTAAATTTCACTCGCCGGTGTTACTTTCAAGGCGTCACGAATTTTTTCGACCTTATCCATTGGCGCATACTTATCGTTCGCTGCAAAATGTAAAACAAGCGGTACTTTAATTTTTTTTGCATCCTCCAAGTACTCGTCAATCGTGACTCCGTAGTAACCAACTGCACAATCAACTCCAGCACGAGCCGCTGATAGATAAGCGAGGCGCCCACCAAGACAAAAACCAAGGGCGCCTACTTTGCCTACAACTTCTGGCCTTGACCTGAGCGCTTTCACTGTTTCTGTGATGTCTCGCACCCCAGCGTCCGTATCGAATTGCTGAAATAACTCAAATGCTCGGTTCCAATCTTGTTCTGTATATCCGAGTTGGATCTCTGGCTCGATACGCCAAAATAAGTCTGGAGCTAATACAACATAACCCTCTTCAGCGTAATAATCAGCGACATCTTGAATGTACTGATTAACACCGAAAATTTCCTGACAAAGTACGATTCCTGGCCCCTTACCCGAAGAAGGTACCGACAAATAACCTTTGAAACTTCCCCCATCTGAAGCGGGGATCTCAATCCACTGACCAGCCATCTTTCTCTCCGATTAGTACTTTAAATATGGGTTCATTTATACCTGAAATTCCTCTCTTGCAAAAATAAAATATAGGTTTTTCGTTTATGCGCTGCTCTACAATGTGTTCTTGACAAAGTAACCGCTTATACCTAGATTCACCAACTAGAGTAGGTTAATTCAAAAAATTATATTCTTGGGGTAGGGGAGATAAATGCATACGTTTGATCGACGTCGATTTTTAAAAATTTCGGGGATAGCCGCCGCCGCTCCTTTGGCTGGCTCGGTCCTTTTCTCCGGCTGTAGCAAGGGAAGCGACGTACTATCGATCGCGTATAACGTACCACTTCCTTCTTGGGATCCTACGACTGGACCATCGTCGGTGAATCCGACAATCCAGACCTATTACAAAGCTGTTTTCGATAGCTTCATAGATCAAAACCCAGATCTCAGTTTTAAAGCCGGATTATTAACCGAATGGGGGTGGAATGAGGACCGTACAAAAATAAAAATGACGGTTCGGGAAAATGCATTTTGGCACGACGGTAGTCCAGTGACGCCAGAGGATGTTGTATGGTCTCTCGAGCGCGCCGCGAACCCAGAGAGTGGGAATCCGATTCAATTTGTTTGGAGCAAGATTAACAACTTCAGCATTTCTGGCCAAGAAATCACGGCTGACGTTAAGGAGTTTGAACCTACGTTATTTAAGTGGATGGCGTTCCTCACGGGCTATGTCATGCCGAAGAAGGCGTACCTAGATAGGGGAGCAGAGGCGTGGGAGGAACAGCCGATTGGCAGTGGCCCTTACATGGTCGAAAAGTTCGAGAGGAACGCCTATGTCCGCCTCAAGGCGTTTCCGCAGTACTGGGGTGACAAGCCAGAATTTGAGACGGTTGTCATTAAGATGGTTCCTGATGCCTCTGCTCGGGTAGCGGAGATCGAGAGTGGTGGATCCGACCTTACTCTTCAAATTCCGTATGAAGAGTTTAATCGGCTATCGAGCAAAGGTTTCTCTGGACAGTCTTACCCGGTCTCCGATATTGGTATGATTTTCATTTCAAACCGAGAGCCCATGCTCGATAAAAATGTTCGATTGGCTATGCATCACGCGATCGATAAAAAAGCAATCGTCAACGATTTGCTTCTTGGGTTTGGAACACCAATCGATACCTTACAAGCTCCAGAATACGACGCTTTTGAGTCGACTACGACTGTTGGTTATGATCTAGAGTTAGCCAAGAAATATTTAGCGAAGTCAGGCTTCTCCGTGTCGAATCCTGTCAAATTCACCATTCAAACTACGCGAGGTTATAAGCCGAAAGATTACGAAATGATCGAGGCTATTGTGGGAATGTGGAAACAAGTAGGTATTGAGGCGTCTATAGAGATTTATGAGATCGCCAAACACTTCGAGTTGCGAATGCAACACAAACTTGCGCCTGCAGCGTTTTATAACTGGGGTAACTCGATTGGTGATCCTTCAACTTCAACCGGCTTTGCAATGTTTAGTTACTCGCCACATTCGGCTTTCAAGAGCCCTGAGGTCGACAAACTGATCGGACCACTCTGGGGCGAACCTAATGAGGAGAAAAGAATCGAGGGATACAAGAACGTCGACCGTTACATTGCAGACGAGGGCTTAGTAATTCCGCTGCTGCAATATTCACAGCCGGTGGTGTATCGTTCGGGCCTTTCTTTCACCGCTCACACTGCGGGATTTATTCTGCCTCAAAATATTAAGTCGGCGTAAGTAATATTGATGCACGACTAGATTGGAGAGTGGAGCTTGCCTCCACTCTTTCTTTTTTGAAAGCTAACATTGATTGCTCTATTGATCGCCTGAACTTTTGAATATGTTTGGCCGTTATCTAATGCTCAGGTTGTTACTTGCGATTCCGACGATTTTTTGCGTCGCTGTTATCGTATTTGTCTTAATGCGGATAGTCCCCGGTGATCCGATATCGATGATGATTCCACCGGGAGCCTCGCCAGACGACATCGAAAATTTGCGCGAAATTTATGGGCTCAATAAACCTGTCCTCGATCAATTTTTGATTTGGCTGAATGGCATCGCAGAAGGAGACTTGGGAAGGTCCATTAGTTTAAAACTTGGTGTGGGGCAGCTAATACTCAATCGCTTACCCGCGACTTTAGAGCTTGTTATCCTCTCAATGGGGATAGCGATTTTCTTAGCGGTTACCGCATCGGTTGCTGCCATTCGATACAAGGACACACTTGTCGAGAGAGTTTTAGATACTTTTACGGGGGTTGCGCAAGCGATTCCGGACTTCTTATGGAGTCTACTACTCCTATTATTCTTCGGCGTAATACTTCCATTGTTTCCAATTACAGGACGATTGGATCCTTCGCTCTCGTTCGACCCGATAACAAACTTTTATTTTTTTGAAGCTATTTTTACGTTTCGACTGGATGTGGTTTGGGATTTACTTGCACATTTAGCGTTACCGTCGTTTGCGTTGGCATTCCCGCTTGCCGCCTCCTTGTCCAGAGTGCTGCGCGGATCACTATCGGAGGCTATGTCCCAGGATTACATAACACTTGCACAGGTCAAGGGTTATTCGCGTTTAGAGGTGATCACGAAGTTCGCACTCCGCAATGCCTTAATCCCGACGATTACGTTATCTGGAGTTCAATTCGCTTTTTTAATTGGGGGAACCGTTCTTGTTGAATATATATTTTCTTATCCGGGTTTAGGTAATCTCGCGATTTCTGCAGTAGTGCAGCGTGACCTCCCGCTCATACAAGGTCTGATTCTCACCTTTGCTGTCATGTTTGTTATTACGAATCTATTGATTGATTTGAGTTACGCGCTAATTAATCCGCGATTACGGGGGCGCTGAAGATATGCCGACAACGAGCGTATTTAAAATTTCCTCATTCAGTATTTTTGTAATTGTGTTGCTTGGGTTTGCGGCGCTATTTGCTCCGATCATCGCGCCGTATGACCCCATGGCTCAGGACCTAAAGAACTCGTTTCTTCCGCCATTTTGGCTGGGAGGGACTTCAGAGCATCTTCTCGGTACCGATAGTCTCGGTCGGGATTTATTATCCCGAATAATTTTTGGTGCAAGGGCTGCCGTTTATGTATCAGTCATTGGGTCATTTTTTGCTGCGTTGATTGGTGTCGTTCTCGGTCTGTTATCGGGATATTTTGGTGGGGCATTGGATGCGCTCATCTCGAGACTTGTAGATGCGTGGATGAGCTTTCCATCCGTGCTGCTGTGTATTGTTCTAGCCGCGGTTATTGGACCAGGCCTCGAGACGGTAATAGTCGCGATTATTATCATCGACTGGACTAGATTTTGTCGGGTAGTGAGATCCGAAACGATCGTTCAGAAATCATCGGACTATGTGAGCGCCGCGATCATCGGCGGACTTTCGCCACTAAAGATTTTGATAAAAGAGGTTTTTCCGAATATTGCGCCCTTGTTAGTCACCTTACTGACGCTTGAGATGGGTATTGCAATTGTGGTGGAGGCGATTTTGTCGTTCGTTGGCTTGTCGTCGTCACACATTCCGACATGGGGTGGGTTGATCCAGGAGGGCCGACTCTACGTGAATCAGGCTTGGTGGCTAATGGGTGCTCCAGTTTTCTGTATTGTCGTTGTCGTTCTGGCATTTAACTTAATCGGTGACTCCGTCCGGAAGCGCATAGACCCGGTGTTGAGAGCATGAAAAATATTCTTGAGATAAGGGATTTGATTGTAGGAATTGATTCCATACCGCCAACGTGGATTTTGCGGGAGGCTAATCTCTCGATTGGCGAGGGCCAAATTGTAGGTCTGGTTGGAGAATCTGGTGCTGGAAAAACCATGGTGAGCCGGGTGATTCTTGGTTTTACGCCGGAAGGGTCGCGAGTTTTTGGTGGAGAAATTCATTTTTGTGGGTCTAAAATTTCGGACCTAAATAGGGACTCAAGACCTTTTTTACTGGGTAAAGAGGTGACGTACATTCCACAGAATCCGATGACGGCACTAAATCCAGTTCAGAGAATTAATGATCAGATGACGGATGTTTTAATACGGTATTTGCAGCTAAAACCCCGCGATGCGACGAAGCGAGCAGTGTCTTTATTATCGGAAGTGCAAATCCATGACCCAGAAAAAGTATTGAAGCTCTACCCTCATCAACTTTCAGGCGGTATGCGCCAGCGAGTACTCATCGCGATAGCGTTTGCATGCAATCCCTCTTTGGTGATAGCCGATGAGCCAACAACTGCTCTTGATGTGACGGTCCAAAAAGAAATTTTAGGATTGATAAAGCGGATGCAATCGAGTCATGGAACATCAATGCTTTTTATCAGCCATGATCTAGGGGTTGTCTCAAAGATTTGTGACGTCGTTAACGTCATGTACGGAGGACAAGTGCTGGAGACCCAGGAGGCTGATGCGTTATTCAGCGCTCCCTCACACGTATACACAAAAGCGCTTTTATCAGCGACGCCGCGTTACGATCGACCCGGCGACTTACTTGAGCCTGTGTCTGATCGTTTGGTGACCGAGATGGGCAAGACGATTTTATCTTGGGATAAAAGGGCCGAGGCATGCTTTTACAAGTAAGAGATCTGTCGCTATCCCTCCGGGATACTGAGAACTCTTGGTTTTGGTCGAGGGGCGAACATGTAAACATATTTAATGGGATCAATTTTGATATTGATCTGGGGCAGTCACTAGGTATCGTCGGAGAGAGTGGCTCAGGAAAGACTTCATTAGCAAAAACAATCACACGTCTTTACCAACCAAGTCGGGGAAGTTTGCTATTTGACGGTGTGGATATCTCCAGCTTGCGTGAGAATGAACTAGGGTCCTTTCGTTCCAAGGTTCAGTTTATTTTTCAGGATGCGTTATCTGCTTTGAATCCCAGGCAAACGATTGCGCAAATTATCTCGAACACCCTAATGAATTTTTCTATTGAAACCTCGAAATCTGCTGCTTTAACTCATGCAGGCGAGCTGTTAGATAGAGTTGGTTTGCCGAGGAGTTATCTCTCTCGCTATCCTCATCAGCTCTCTGGTGGCCAGAGGCAGCGCGTTGGTATTGCTCGCGCCATCGCCCCGAAACCTAAACTGATCGTAGCGGATGAAATTGTGTCTGGGTTGGACGTGTCCACTCAAGCTCAAATCCTGGCGCTACTCCGAGAGCTCCGCGAAGATGGATCCTTGATATTTATTAGTCACGACTTGTCGGTAGTTCGTGTTCTTTGTGACCATGTTTTAGTTTTACGAGAAGGGAAGCAAGAAGAGCTCGGAAAGACTGTGGAGCTATTTGATAATCCGCAGAGTCGGTATACTCGTGATTTATTAGCCGCAATACCGCTCCCTGAATATGATCCAACTTGGTTGGATCGGGAGGTCGAGAGAAAAACTAGAGATACGGAGGAATGTATGAAAATTCAAGGGGCAGTTGTATTTGTTACAGGATCGAATCGAGGAATTGGTGCGGCGTTCGTACAAAATCTAATTTCGCGTGGGGCAAGCAAAATTTATATTGCGGCCCGCGACACATCTAAACTCCAAAATTTAGTAAGCGAGAACGCCGGAAAATTGGTGCCAGTGGAGCTCGACATTACAAATGATCAGCAGATCGCGCGTGCGGTTGCCGGTGCCTCGGATGTTAATTTGTTGATTAACAATGCCGGGGTAAATGGCAACTCTGCTCTGATCTCTGCAAATGATCTAGCGAGCGCAAGGGATGAGTTGGACGTAAATTATTTTGGAACGTTGGCAATGTGTCGCGCGTTTGCCCCGGTTCTTAAAAAAAATGGCGGTGGTGCGATTATCAATATTTTATCTATCCTCTCACGAGTTAATTTGCCCGCATGTGGTTCTTACTGTGTTTCGAAATCTGCTGCGCTATCGATGACTCAAGGAGTCCGCGCAGAGCTGGCTGGACAGAAAACATTAGTGGTTGGAGTGATGCCGGGAGCGGTTGATACAGACATGGCAAAAAGTTTTGAGGGGCCGAAGGAAAACCCGAATGACGTAGCAAATGCCAGCCTAGATGCGGTCGAGCAAGGAACTGAAGATGTTTATCCAGGGGGGATGGCTCAAGGAGTGAGTCAAGGTCTGGCGGGGGATCCGAAAGCGGTGGAAAAGGAATTCGCTGCTTATCTGCCTGGTTGAAAGGCGCTAGAATCGCGACACGCAAACTATTACTCATGAAAGCGCAGACGATGTTCAAAAATTTAGTTCGAATTGTAGTTTTTGTGGCAACTGTTTCAACGCCGTATGCTTTTTCTCATCCCGGGCACGGCGTATCAAGCGTATCGGCTTTTTGGCACCATCTAGCGGAGCCGATCCACGCAGCAACGCTGGTAGCAGCAGGGCTGGTGGCTGTTTTTGTCGTACAAATGCTGCGGCGCGATTCGAGGAACTAAATTGAGACGACTTAGTCGCAAAGTTAGACCCTCGTTTTTCGAGGGATGGTTTTATAAATTCAGGAGAATTTGATGAATATTCGCGGTAGCTTAGCGCTCCCGGCAGTCCTCTCTTTTGTAATGGCTTTCGGGGTGGGTTGTTCGGACAAAGGTAACGATGTCTCTGGTGAGGCTCCAATGGCATATGTGACCAATCAAAATGGCGGTGTTAGCGTAATCGACTTGAACACATTTGAGGTGGTCTCAGAATACGATGTCGAAGGCAAAGGTCCGCGTGGTATTGGTATTACCAAGGACGGAAAGTCGATCATCGTTGCGAACGTAGATGGTGGAGATGTTTCGATAATCGATCGCAAGTCTGGCGCGGTTATAAAGCATATTCCCATTGGAGAGAATCCGGAGTTTGTTCGGGTTATCGCTGGACGTGCTTACATTTCGTTCGAACCGGCATCGCTTGGGGGTCCTCCACCAAAGCCTGGTTCAGAGGAAGCGAAAAAACTCGAGGAAGAGCGTGAAGAAGACGATGCGGAGCCGGCTAAGATAGCCGTTGTGGATCTTGAGGCTGGTGAAGTTGCTGACGAGATCACGGGCGGAATGGAAACTGAGGGCATCGAATTATCAGCGGACGGAACTAAATTAATCATTACGAATGAGGCAGATGAGAATATTACTGTTCATGATGTTGCGACCGGCGAGCTCTTAAAAACGATCAGCACGGAGAGTTATGGACATCGGCCGCGTGGCATCAAAGCAACGTCTGATGGAAAGATGTACGTCGGCAGCATTGAGTATGGAAATAAGCTCGTTGTAATGGACGAAAACTTTGAGGTTGTGAGAACGGTTGACACAGGTGAGGTCCCATACGGTTTATCTTTCAATCGTGATGGATCGAGGTTATACGTCGCTCTTTCTAAGGGCAGGGCGTTACAGGTGTTTGACACTTCTACTTGGCAAGAAATCGCGCGAGGTGAGACGGGCAAGCGTTGCTGGCACTTCACATTCACGCCGGATGAGAAAAATATCTTGGTAGCATGCGGACGCTCGGACGAAGTTGTGGTGCTCAACGCTGAGGACATGTCGGTCGTGAAGAGGCTCGAAGGATTTAAGATGCCTTGGGGTGTAGTGGCCTATCCTAAATCCACGGGAAGCTTGGATTCTACTTGGCAGTAAAATAAATTTTTACTTCCGTAAAAGCTCTGCGATCGCAGAGCTTTTTTTTTATCTAAGCTGTTAAGCTTATGCTGTCATCTATTATTAGAGATTATTTCTATTTTGTGAGGTTGGCATGGGGCGTTTGAAAAATAAAGTTGTACTGATAACAGGTGCAACTAGTGGAATTGGAGAAGCGGCAGCACTTAGATTTGTAAATGAGGGAGCTAAGGTCTTCCTTACAGGAAGGCGGGAGGATGTTCTTTCATTGTTAACAGAAAAACTTGGAAAGGAGTCCGCTGATTTTTTGGCTGGAGATATTTCGAAAGAGAATGTTAATCGTGAGATTGTAGAGGCATGTCTAAAAAAGTTTGGTCGCTTGGATGTAACTCTTTTAAATGCGGGAACTGAGGGAGCAGCTGCGCCAATCCCAGACTATCCAATAGAGGCATTCGACGAATTAATGGCGATTAATGTGAGAGGAGTTTTTCTCGGGTTGAAATATTCGATCCCAGCTATGACTCAATCTGGGGGAAGTATTGTGATTACCTCGTCAATCGCTGGATTAAAGGCGCGAGGGCTTGGTAACTCAGCCTACGTTGCTAGCAAGCATGCAGAAATTGGTTTGATGCGAACAGCCGCCATGGAGAATGCTCGGAATGGAATCCGTGTTAACTGTGTGTTACCGGGGCCGACTGAAACACGAATGATGCGTGCCATCGAATCAAACCGATCTCCAGGAGCGCCAGAAAAAGCCAAGGAGGAGGTGATGGCTGGGCTCCCGATAGGACGGTATGGAACAGTTGAGGAGGTTACAAACCTCATTCTTTTTTTAGCGTCGGACGAGTCTAGTGTATGTACCGGTGGGGTGTATACCGCCGATGGTGGCTTGTCTGCATATTGACCCGTAAGGTTACCGATGAAAACTGACGCAGTATTTGATAAGGAGCTTGGCGCTCACTATAGCAAACCGGGGCTACTCAACCGTATCCTCTCAGCGTTAGAGCAAGCTGGTGTCAACTTGAACGCTGCATCCTCCGACGATTTCTCGCCGTTTGCAGAGTTTCACATAGGGGGTGCGGGTGCGACTCGGGAGCTTGGGCGATTGGCCTCCCTTCGCGCGGGTCAGTTGGTCATCGATATTGGTAGTGGATTAGGAGGGCCTGCTCGAACATTGGCCGAGCAGTTTGACGTTCGCGTCAAAGGAATAGATCTCACGGAAGAGTACTGCTCTGTAGCAACAGAGTTAACAAAAATAGTTGGTCTCGGCGCTCGTGTGAGTTTTGAACACGGGAACGCGCTGAACCTTCCTTTTGAGGACGCAGCATATGATGTGGCGTGGACACAGCAATCGTGTATGAATATCGCAAGTAAAGATCAGATGATTGCGGAGGTATCACGTATTTTAAAAAGTGGCGGAACCTTTGTGTTTCAAGAGGTGCTTGCAGGCGAAAATCCTGAGCCACTATTAATTCCGGTGCCCTGGGCCAGTGATGCTGGTATGAGTTTTCTTTGGACGCCAAAGGATATAAAAAAACTTATAGAGGATCATGGATTTATTGAAAAAAAGTGGATTGATGTAACGCCGAAGTACATTGAAGAATACCGAGCACTCGCAGCGAAAACTGCGGATACTAATGTGCGTCCCATCCTTGGTGCGCATCTCATGCTAGGCGATCGTTCAGGTGAAATGCGAAAGAACGTCGTTAAAAACTTAGAAACGGATCGCATAAAAGTTTATCAAGGTGTTTTTATGAAAGATTGATCATGGAGGTGCAAGTAAATGCATTCTCCAGATGGCGAAGTTGCTTGCAAAGAACGTAGTCGCGTTTGCGAGAGTTTCTAAGAGAAACGGTCTCCTAAATTTTCTGGTAGCTAGTATGCTCCCGCGCTCCTGAAAAGCACAATTAGTTTGACTTCGGTCCTGGAGGTAAACCCGTGTGTGTTGTCCTAAAGGATTTGTATTTTGTTGGTTTCCTAGAACCCTCGGGTCTGAATCCAGTTCCCTTCGGTTGAAAATTGGGGATCAAATGCTTTTTTCCGGGACCAATTAAGTCTGCTCTCCCCATTTTTTTTAGAGCGTCGCGGAGCATGGGCCAATTTTCGGGGTCGTGGTAGCGTAAAAATGCCTTGTGTAGACGTCGCCTTCGAAGACCTTTTGGAATTAAAACGGGCTCGCTATCTTGCGTAACCTTTCTGAGTGGATTCTTCTCTGAGTGATACATGGCAGTTGCGAGTGCCATCGGGGAAGGAAGAAAAGCTTGTACTTGATCGGCTCGGAATCCATTTTTTTTCAACCAAAGCGCAAGCTCCAACATATCCTGATCGCTGGTTCCCGGATGTGCTGCGATGAAGTACGGAATGAGATATTGTTCTTTGCCAACTTGTTTTGAGTAGCGATCGAACAACTCTTTGAAACGATAGTAGGTGCCAACCCCTGGCTTCATCATTTTCGAGAGAGGGCCCTCACCAATCGCTTCAGGGGCAATTTTCAAATAGCCTCCAACATGGTGTTGGGCTAATTCCCGAACATACTCAGGGGACTCGATCGCCAGGTCATATCTGACTCCGGATCCAATTAGCACCTTCTTAATTCCTGGTAGATTGCGAATGCGTTGATACAGAGCGATGAGTGGTGCGTGATTTGTATTTAGGTTTTTACATACTCCTGGATAGACGCAGGACAGTTTCCTGCACGAGGATTCAATTTTTGGGCTCTTACAAGCGAGGCGATACATATTTGCGGTGGGGCCACCGAGGTCAGAAATAACTCCCGTAAAGTCGTCGGTTTTATCTCGAATGAGTTCGACTTCGCGCGTTACCGAATCTTCCGAGCGATTCTGGATGATCCTCCCTTCGTGCTCCGTGATTGAGCAGAAAGTGCATCCACCGAAACAACCGCGTTGTATCGTGACGGAGAATCGAATCATGTCAAACGCTGGAATTTTTTTGTTACCGTAGATGGGATGCGGTTTTCTCGCATAAGGTAGTTCGTAAATCCCATCCATTTCCTCGGTGGAGAGCGGTATGGCAGGCGGGTTGATCCAAATTTCTCTGTCGCCATGTCGCTGCAGTAAGACTCGAGCATTTCCCGGATTAGATTCCAAGTGCAGCACCCTTGATGTGTGAGCGTACATCACTGGGTCATGCTCGACGACCTCATAGTCTGGCAGTCTTATAACCGTTTTATCTCTGGGCGAACGTATTTTTTGTTCAGTTGGTTCATACGTTTTGATTTCACTAGCTTGCGATTTTTTCTCAATAACCGCATAGGGATCAACGGGTTTATGAATTTCACCTGGGGTATCAATTAGCGTTGAATCTTGGATAACCCAATCACCAGAAATTTGCTTTAACGAAACTGCGGTGCCACGAATATCGGTGATGTCCCTGCATTTTTCGCCACTCGCGATGCGGTGCGCGAGTTCTACGAGGGCACGTTCTGCATTTCCAAAAAGAAGGATGTCCGCCTTGGCATCCAGCAAAACGGATCGTCTGACTTTTTCCGACCAATAGT
Organism: Burkholderiales bacterium; assembly: GCA_030834275.1. Classification (GTDB taxonomy): domain Bacteria; phylum Pseudomonadota; class Gammaproteobacteria; order Burkholderiales; family Eutrophovitaceae; genus Eutrophomonas. The sequence continues at coordinate 56,745 of JAURFP010000003.1, forward strand.
CAAAGTGAGCGATGCGTCTTAAACTGGCTTCAATACCACCGAGCACAATCGGGGAAGATTTATATGCTTGGCGTACACGTTGACTATAAACAATCACGCTGCGGTCAGGTCGTTTTCCAGCTTCTGCATCTGGCGTATACGCATCGTCGGTTCGGATTTTTTTATCCGATGTATAACGATTGACCATCGAATCCATATTGCCAGCGGTGATTCCAAAGAATAATTTCGGCTCTCCCAGAACCTTAAATGCTTCTACATCATTCCAGTCGGGCTGAGCGATGATCCCTACGCGAAACCCCTGACTCTCAAGTAGGCGACCGATGATGGCCATGCCGAAGCTCGGGTGGTCCACGTAAGCGTCCCCAGTCACAATAATAATGTCACATTGGTCCCAGCCTAGGTTAACCATTTCCTCACGAGACATCGGAAGAAACTGAGCAGTCCCAAAGCGACTGGCCCAATATTTTTTATATTGGAAGATGTTCGACGGCGTTGCTCTCATGATTTTTAAAGGTTACGCGTTAGGTGTAAGTGTACGGCATTGAGGTATGCGGCGTGATTACATTGACTTAAAGTATTTTCCATTCCCCAGGCTGTAGGTCGTGCAGACAGTACTTACCTACCGACACACGGACCAATCGTAGGGTGGGATATCCAACGGCGGCGGTCATTTTCCGCACCTGCCGATTTCTTCCTTCAGTGATCGTCAACTCAATCCAGCTGGTTGGGATTGATTTCCTGAATCGTATGGGCGGATTGCGATCCCACAAATCTGGCTCACTTAGTTTTTTTACCTTTGCTGGAAGCGTTATTTTTTTCTCGATTAATACCCCCCGAGAGAGTTGTGCGATTGCTTCCTCGGTGGGTTCTCCTTCGACTTGGGACCAATACGTTTTTGGTTTCTTATTTTTCGGGTTAGCAAGTAAATGTTGAAGACGACCATCATCTGTTAAGACAAGCAAACCCTCGCTGTCGTAATCAAGGCGTCCAGCAGGATAGACATTTTTTAAATCGATATATTCCGATAGTGTGGGTCTGCCAGAGTCGTCGGTGAACTGAGAGAGGACGCAGTAGGGTTTATTAAATAATACGATCAATCTAACTTCCTTTTGTTGTAACTTGCTTGGGTTTGCTACAGAGCTGATTCTAATTGCGATAAACTATCATCTCATCGATCGTGTCGCATAAGTGTGTTTCGGTCAGCATTTATTATTTTAGTAAAGAGATTTAGATAAATATGCTTTTCAATAGATTTGTACTTAGAGCTAAAGTCATTGGGGCTGCCCTTGTGCTTTCGGTAAATGGAATTGTGATTCAATCGGCCTCAGCTGCCGGCTCGGTAGCCATGCAGGCAGAAAGCCTGATGAAGCTCGCGCCTCAGGCTTACAACATGGGTATGCGTAACGGGGACCCAGCTAAATGGAATCAGTATTTTGAGTCAAAGGTACGGCGAACTGCCCCAGGGATTATTGTCGAAGGAGAGGCGGCTCTTCAGGCATACAACCAATGGGAGTTCGATACATTTAACGCAAAGTGGGTGACAAAGCGAATTACAGTTCACGATCTCGTCGGAGCAATGGAATACGAGTGGTCTGCGACCCATAAACCGTCTGGGGATAAGGTCAAGATTGATGGCGTGGCGATGTTTGAACTCGGCATGAGTGGAAAGGTCAAAAATATAGATTTTTATTTTGACAGTGCTGGTGTAGACAAGTACTTTCAAAGCGCACCTGGAAGAAAGTAAAAGTGGATATATCGAGGTAATTTATGGAAAAATTTTTTAAATTATTTTTCAGTTCTGTCACCGCTTTAGCTTTGATGATCCCGGTTGGGGCTGTGTATTCGGAGGAGACTGATACGTGTTCGCGGGATGAGAATTGGATTGAGTGCCGTGCGGAGCAGGGGGATTTACTCGCGATTTACAAGGTTGCACGAGAATCCTATGACAAAGCCTACGACCAAGTTAAGTCGACGGGGTTAGCTGATTTTACGGTTCCCCTTAGTTATGGTCGTCAGCTGGTTGATAGCAAAGAGCGCAATGGAAAGCGATTGCTGAAAATGGTTCATCTTCAATTAAGCTGGGGTAACCATGTGAATCGCGATCAGGCGCTGCAGTGGCTGAAGGAAGACTACGAACAGCGAAAATTAGATTATCTGCCGGTGCTTATAAATAGACTGGCCCCAGGACAGGTGAATTGATCTCGGCTCGAGAATAAAAAAGGCAGCCACTGGCTGCCTTTTTTATTACGTAAGAATCTAGTAACGTCATTGGTTTGGTTTACAGCCAATTTCCCACTCGATGCTGGTTTCAGGAGGTTCCTTACAACGGAGCTCACCTAAAATAAAATCTGTAATTACGTAAAGATTGTCGTCGGTAAAATCGCCCTCGAAAGCAGGCATGCCGAGCTGGGTTCTACCGTATTTGATAGTTGCAAACAAGGCTTCTCTGGGGAGCATCGTTTTTCGTAAATTTTTTCCCCAACCTCCTTCACTGTGTCCTCCCTGTCCCATGTATTTATGGCAGAGGATGCAATATCGATCAAAAAGTTGACGGCCACCAGGTCCCATTTTTTTTATTTTTGGTCTGCCACCAGTTGCCGCTAAGGCGTCGCTAGAAAGGTCAACTGCAATATCAGCGGTTATTGAAATTGCTAACGCGCAAACGATAGTGGCGATTTTTCCGAAGATTCGGGTAACAAAATTCTTCTTTAACATTATTCAACTACTCGCAGTCTAAATTTTAATCAACGATACAAGCAAAAAATAAAAACTTACGGGACCGAAGTCCCGTAAGTTTGTACAACATATCAGTCTCTATCTCCTGGAAGAGATATTAACTCACATTAAGGCAGTTCGAAGACGTATAAAACGTTACTTGGAACTTGAGACTTAAGTTCTGGTGTTGCACTTACAAACCACTGCGGCCATGCACCACCAAGACCAACCTCAATTGCAACGTACTGCTTGCCATCTGACTCGAAAGTCATTGGAGGAGCATTGATTGCAGAACCGGTTTCAAATCTCCAGAGCTCTTCAAGTGTAGTTGCGTCGTGAGCTACAACTGCTCCCTCTGCATAACCTGAGAACACGAGTCCACCAGCAGTTGAAAGTAGTCCACCTAACTGTGGGTACTTGGTTGAGTGCTTTGCTACAACCTTACCAGTTTGAACGTCGATTGCGGTAATACTTCCCCAGATACGTCCACAGTCTGGATCTTCAAATGTGGAGTAAGGAGCGCCGCCGAGGAACAACTGACGTGGCTTGTGAGCACCAGGAACAGTTACTTCATTGAACGCTTTGTTACATCCGTCGATTGTTGGGATGTAGTAAAGATTCGTAGCTGGGCTGTATGAAGTTGGTGGCCAGTTCTTTCCACCCATGTGACCTGGCTTCAATGTGCCTTCGATCGTTCCGCGACCTTCAGTAGCGGTTCCACGCAATGCTGCGGTTCCAGGAACATAGGTCTGAACGTCTACACTTGGATCATAAGTCTTTGGCTTACAGTTTTCATCCAATCCGCCACTCCAGTTCAATTCTTCAACGAACTGGGTTGCCCACAAACACTTACCATTTGTACGGTCAAGTGCGTAAGCATATCCGTTACGGTTTGCGTGAAGCACTGCACGCACAAATTTTCCATTGATGTTGGTGTCAACGAAAGTGTTTTCGTTGATCGAATCAAAGTCATATGGATCGTTAGGTGTGTGCTGGAAGCCCCATACGATTTCACCAGTGTCAGCATTTACAGCAATCTGACTGTCAGTCCAGAGGTTGTCACCTGGACGGTACGCTGAATCCCAGTCTGGACCAGGGTTCGCGGTACCCCAAACGATGATGTTTAGCTCTGGGTCATATGAGCCGGTAACCCAAGTGGTACCACCACCGGTTTTCCAAGCGCCGTAGTTATCTTTCCACGTCTCGTGGCCAGGCTCACCTGGTCCAGGAATCGTGTAGGTACGCCAGAGTTGCTCACCAGTTTTAAGGTCCATTGCCTCGAGGTAACCTCGAACGCCGAACTCAGCACCAGCCATACCGGTAACCACTTTGTTACCAGCGATTAGAGGTGCGCCAGTGATCGTCTCACCGTTACCTGGATCTGCAACTTGAGCTTCCCACACGAGAGTACCGTCAGTTTTGTTGAGAGCAAGGATCCTGCCATCAATGACTGGAGAGATAACCATATTATCGGCTAAAACTGCACCACGGTTGTTAATACCGCAACATGCAACGGTAATTGCATAGTCTCGGTCTGGAGCAGGGTCGTACTGCCATACGATTCTTGGTACACCGCCACGGGTGTCAAGCTTAGTTACTACACCCCATCCAGTGGTCAAGTAAAGGAAACCGTCTTCAGCAGTCGGCGTACCCTCAAGACCAGCAAATGGGAACGCGATAACTTCTTTACCACCGCCCTGGGTGCCACCCATTGCAAAAGTAAAAGCGACCTTGAGGTCTTTAACGTTATCTGTGTTGATTTGAGAAAGTCCGGAAAAACGGTGTGCCTCCAAGTTACCATGGTGGTTCAACCAGTTTCCAGGCTCCTTCTCGCTGTTTACAAGGCGATCGGTGGTCACATTACCAGCAATAGCTGACGCAGCAAGTCCAAAACCGGCAAGGACTAGACCAAGACGCCCGAGTGTTGATTTAACTTTCATTAAAGTCTCCTCCCGAAGGAATAAAGCGATTAAAAACAAGAGCGAAACGTTATTTGAATTCAGAATTCTATATTTGCCCTTAGTTTCATTCTATACAACTAGCAACCATGGTCAATAGAAAAACAGTGCACATTTGCACTTTTTTCGTAGAAAAGGCTACGTATTTTCATGAGCCGAAATGAGAATCGTTTTTATTTGGATTGGTAGCGAAACCAAGAATCTGGTAACACCATGAAATAAATACTTATTTATGTATAAACCAGATATTTCTTTGAATTTTGCACCTAGTTGGTGCGTTCTTTTTCAGGGATCAATATCTCTAGAAAAAATACCGAATTTCTGAGAAAAATGCTTTGTTTTTTCGTCTGGCCCCGAGAACGGTGTCTGATGCTCCGCCGTAAAATTCGTACCCAGCTGTTGCCTTTAGGCTATCGCTAATAGCGTAGGTTAGCTTCGGTCGAACTGAATATCCGTGCCCAGTGAATAGCATCGATCCGGCAAGCTCTCCCTCAAGGGTTTCGTTCATCCATTTTTTACCCACACGTCCACTCAGTCCGAACGAGTCTTGTTCAAGCTGACCGTTTCCCGTGGCGGATAGTGAATATACGAATCTCTCTGTGCTGTCCGATATATTCCTTGGGTCTTGGTAATTCATTACGTGATTATGGAATCCCTGCACGATTGCGGAGAGGTTATTTCCGAAGTCATGTTCAATTCCTACAACCGTAAATAAAAACGGGTTCTTGACAAGATAATTCGTGCCCGCGTTATCCTCCGTGCGGGTATAGGCCATCTCTATTGCGTAACGATTCGAGCCAACGATGGTCGCGAGGTCTGCTCCAAACGTCTCGACCTTATTGTAATTTTGGTTAACCAATACGGTCCCGCCTGAACTCCCGGTGATTGCTAAGTCGTAACCGAGATCTCTGCCGCTCATATAGGAAACAGACCAATCGATATCTCCCCCTGATTGATCAAATTTGATCGCGTACTGGCTGTCGTTTGTTTTTGTTTTTGAGAAACTAAAGTCTGCAAGCTTGATATCAGCGGTAGTGTGATGTTCAAACTCGGGAATCCAGGCAACGGTTAAGCTCGAATACATACCAAAGACTTTACTCAACTTGATCGCGTTGACTCCAAAACGGTCTTCGTCAATCTCTGGCGATAAGAGCGTGAAATCCCTCGGGGTTAAATTATCGGTAGGATTTAATCGATCCGTGCGTCCCCAGGCTATGATTTGCTTGCCAGCCCTAATATCCCAATCGCCTTTTCGCAAGTGAGCGTAGCCCTCCTTAATACGACTGATGTCGTAATCCGAATCAAGGAATCCTTGATGCTCGGCATAACCCTCAACGAACGCCGACAGCCCTCCAGAAAAACGTTGATCGTATTTGAGCCACAGTGATCCAACACCAATACTATTGTTGTTGTCACTCAACCGATTTGAACTCCAAAAACCAGATCGCAAGGATCCTGTCAAGCCCAACTCGTTCAAGTTACTGTGCCACTTATTATTGATCTCCTCTCCATCAGCCGGAAAGTCCTCAGGGAAGAGTGAAGGTTCATCACTGGATTCAGGCGGGATATCGGCGTTTTGCGCCCAACTAGATGCAACAAAAAAAGCCGAAAGAAAAAAAGCGGCCCCATTAAGAAGGAGCCGCTTAAAATAAGCGCTAGAGTTTGTGGGCATTACTGACTTTCCATATACCTCGTAGTGAAGTAGCTGTCCTTCACGCCGACATTTACTTTTAGTTCATCGACTTTGATCACAGTCGAGTGGCCAGTTTGAACGTTTCGTGCGCGGAACTCTCTTGCGTACCACTTATTCTTTTCTGGCTCAACGAGCTCCAAATTCAGAAACTGCATTTCCTTGTAAAGGCTGCCTGCCTCGTCATACATCATTGCTTTTCTCGCAACAAATGTGTCTTTCTGAATCCAGCTTACCCGCTTCGAGTAACCCGTATTTTTGGCGATAGTTTTATTGATCGGGGTCGATTCAATCACGTAGCACATGAAACCATCGACGTCCTCTTCCTTCAAGATCGTGTGGTTCCATTCCTTCACCTTGTGGCCGATAACATCTCCATAAGAGAAATCCGTTCCAACAAAGCTATCTTTCTTGTTACTCGAGACCAAGCGCCGAACTTTCTTTAAGCTAGGAAGATAGAGCCAAATATCGTCTTCGTCCTTCGAGTGCTCGATCAAGAGGGATACCATTCCTTTAACGTCGGTTGGTTCGAGGAATCGGGTCATTCTCATGTTATCGAACGTACCTTTTTGAAGCTTAGTCGTACCAAAGGTTTTTCTGACTCGCTCTTTACCCGCTTTGTTCGTCAGAATCATAGTGGTTTGCGATGTTGAGTCCGTAACTTTATTGACAATAAAGTTTTTCTCCATGATCTCCTCGGGGGTGATCGCAAAACCGAGTTGAGCAGATGAGAAAATGATCACCAAGCCCGCGGTGAGGCACGTTTTTATACTGATTTGCTTCATTGAATATTTCACTTTTTATCTCCACCGAAAATAAATTTTGGTTTAAATTTCAGGACAAGCGCAGGCATCACAGTAAGCGCCGCGGTCACACTCACGATCATAGCGGTTCCGATTAGGAGCGCAGTCCAAGTATGCGGGTAATAGCCTCGAGAGAATGCTTGAACAGCATAACCGCCAGCAACAGCAGACGCGACAAATAAACACGCCTTTCCGGCAGTCCTCAGCACCTTCCTGAATATTTCATCTACGTTGCCCCCCATGCTGAATTCTTCTCTCAATCTAAACAACATATAAATTGCATAGTCCGCTCCGATGCCGATTGCTAGTGCGGATACCAAAGCAGTAGGTATATTTAAATTGATTCCAAGAAGTCCCATGAGGCCCATATTTGTCATGACAGAGAGCAGTAGGGGAGTGACCACCAAGAGGCCTGCTATTGGGGTTCGGAAAACTAAGGATGCAATCAGGAATACCACTGCCGCGATCTGCACAATATTCAAGATTTTATCTTTTACGATCACCTCAACTAGCGCTGCACTCTGGGCAACACTGCCACCAACATTCACCTTTACATTTGGAGGGAATCTCTCTGCTACAAATCCTTGGATATTTTTCCAAAGCTCGAGCATATCGGAAGTATTATCGCTGTGCGTAAAGATCACCATGTTTGCAAGCCGATAGTCGTAATCAACGTATGGATCGAAGTCACCGGGCTCTCCAGACATCGAGTAGATCAGCAGGTACTCTGCGATTGTGTTCCGATTGTCGGGGATCCTGTAGTAGGCCGGGTCATCTGCATTCATCGACTGGTTCATTCGTTTGATGAATTCCGCCATCGACATCACTTTTCCGACGTGTGGCTGCGTCTGAACAAACGTCGCCAAATCATCCATCGCTTTTAGTACCTCTGGGTCCTTAATGGCGTCTTGTTCTTCGCCTTCGATCATCAGATAGATGTTGTTGGTGCCAGCCATACGCTGATTTAGCGCACGGTCATCCTTTAATACTTGTAGCTCTGGAGAGAAGTAGTGCTTCAACGAACTCTCAATTTTTAGTTTTGAAATACCAAAAACAGATATAACGATCAGCACTGCTGTGATCCAAAAGATTTTGTTTCTGTTTTGACCAAGCATCGTATTCGCATAAAAACCGGTGATACGATCCCAGAAGCGTTCTTCTTTTTCCATATTGGTTTCGCGCTGGCTTGGCGGAGGCAGAATTGCCCGAAGCGCTGGAATGAACGTCATTTCAACAGCCAAAATACTCAGAATTCCAATACCTGAGAATACCCCGAAAACCCTGATGGAGACGATCTCAAAAACGACCAGCGAGAAAAATCCACACGATGCAACGATACCCGCAGTCAACATCACGGGGCCGATTTTGACGATCGAGTCGATAACGGCCTGTTTATTCGCATCGATCCCGCCTTTATCTGCAACTATCTTTGCGGGAGCCACGACATACATGATCAATCGGATGGTCGCCCAAATCAAAAAGAGCCACACTGGGATCATCGTAATCAACCCCACGTCTTTGGCGGCAACAACGGCAGCACCGAGCTCTCCTGTTTGGAACCCTTTGTAGATTCCCCATACGACTGGAACTCCGATCATTAACGGCAAAAATTTACCAATGATTCCGCTCACGTTAAAAAACTTTGTTTCCGTGTACTGGGCGCCATTCGGTTGCGCTTTGTTATATTCCTCGTAGTATCGCTTGAGTAACTGAACCGCGTGTCCGGCGCCAACCGCCAACACCAAAATCGGCGTCGACATGTTGAAGATGTCGAGCGGTACGTCCGCTAGTCCCATGAAGCCCTTAGCCCAAATCACCGCAATGATCGGGGTTACGAGTGGCAAAATTAACCCTTGAAGAGTTCGGAACGCTTCAAAGTGAATAATTCCGATGATCACGATTGCGATGAGTAGGAGGAATGGTGTCAGCCCAGCAAATTTCTCGAATAAGGCAATGAACGGAGGGTATCCAGTTACCTCGATTGTGACGCTATCGTCTCTCTCGGCGTCAACGGCCTCGTTAATTTTGTTTGACACATATGTGAAACCTACGCGCCCTTCCTTTTTATCCTCGGCGGTTGCATCATGTACCTCCGCCAGAATCATTAGCGTTTTGAAATCCTCTGATACTACGGTATTCATATACGTTGAATTTCTAAGCAAGGCATCCTTGAGTATCGCCATCTCCTCAGGAGTGGTGGGGACGTCAGCCATCATTTGTCGGACTTCCATTCCGGCCTCAGTACCCTTGATGTCCTTCGCGCGACTGGCGGCTACTGATAAGAGGTTTGTCTTTACGATTCGAGGAGTCTCGCGGAGTTTTTGTGTGATGCGCTGAACCTTTGCTAGCACCTCAGGCTGAAAAACATCTCCCTCCTTTGGAGTGATGCCGATCGCTGCGACATATCTCGAGCCAAAAACTTCTTCCACTTTCAGCGTTGTAGCAACAAACGGGTGGGATTTTGGAACAATCGTGTTCGGGTCAATGATGACGGTGAGGTTACTGCCCGTCTTCATGAAGAAATAGGTCAGACCCAATATAGCAACGACAACTGCCCATCTGAACCGAACAATAAATTCAATGTACTTTCGCATGCAGCAAATCCCCCGTGTAACTCTTAAACTTATTCTAAATAACGACAGTCTTTCGACCGTCAATAGGAGCGAGAGTTTAACGGTTTAGGCGATGAATTGCAGCTACATAGTTCTACGCGTTAAAACTTTCCAAATATTTTGTAGGCTTCAGTCGGATCCATTCCGCCTAGTATCGCTTTTCGAACTTTATTTTCGGTTGAGGAGACTGCTTCGGTAGCCGATATTATCTCGTGGGCATTTTCTCCGGGGATTATCACCACGCCATCTAAATCCGCAAGAACAAAGTCCCCGGGATTAATCTTTACGTCACCAATTCGGATTGGAATCTCAAAGTTTGTCGGTATCCATCGTCCGACCACGTCTTTGGGCGTAAAAAAACTATGAAATACCGGGAACTTACTTTTTAAAATAAAGCTAGTGTCTCGGCATCCTCCATCCACAATAAATCCTCGCACACCTTTGCCTTGAAGGGTCTCCGCGGAGAGCTCACCCATGAGTGCGACCTCTTGGTTGTTTGGTTGACACATAACAACGTGGCCTGCCGGCGCGCGTGAGAGAAACTCTGTCCATCTCAAAAGGGAGTCGTGAGCAGAGATATCGGCCATTCGCCCCTCGACAGTGAAAATTGGACCAAAAGCTTTTGTAGAGGCATCAAGCGGTCTGATATCTGGAGGCAGCACGAAGTCTTTGAATCCCCGCGCACGCATGACGTCATGGACTGCTCCGGTATAGAGTTGGCCGATCCGATCGGTCAGGTTTCCTTTATCTTTCATCGATTGTTTTTGGTGGTTCGACGCCAAGTTTGCGTGCCCAATCGATTAGAGGCGAAACGATAGAGTCACGTAGGACTATTCCAGATTTTATCTGCTCCCTTTTAAGCTTGAGACCGCGTTCGCCGGGAAGACGCACAGGATCATTCGCATCGATCGGATCCGCTTGCTTACAAGCGTTTGCAACCCAAGAAGTTTGTCGTAAAAAGTTCTCGATTCCGCCAAACATTCTCGGATCGAACGCTTGGAGAAACACTTCGCCAGTCCAACCCTCCACAGGGTCTGCGCGGCCATGACCAGAGAGACCCTGCGTTAGAGCCTCAACCAAAAGCCCTAGGGCATATCCTTTGTGCCCGTATTGGATCCCACCGATTGGAAGCAGAGCACCGAGCGAACCAATAATCGAGTGGGGATCGTTAGTTGGTTGACCGTTCGAATTAATTAACCAGTCACCCGGGAGTTTC
>JAURFP010000040.1 GCA_030834275.1 Burkholderiales bacterium
AATGTTTGAACGATCTGCCGCATATCCAACACGCGGAAGTCACTTTCTTCGGTCTCACCTAGCGATCGAAGCTCGCGGAAGAGTGCCTCGAGCCTCCTTTGGGTTTCCGAGATGGCGTTCGTATCTCTTACGCTTACCGAGATTCGGTCGATATCCAAACTCCCTGTGAGTCTTCTTTGAACCGTCTTTAACGGCATGACGATAGTGTCATCCTGATCCGATCCCCAAGTGGATTGACCTTTTTCTCCAAGCACGCCCACGACCTTGCATGAGAATTTCTTGATTCGGAACTCGAGCCCAATAGGATCTTCAGATCCGAAAAGTTGGGACCTGACCGTTTTACCAATGATGCAGACTGCCTTGCCCGCTCTTAGCTCGGAATCAAGGAATTTTCGGCCCGATTCGATTGCCCAGTTTCCCACGTCGAAGTAATCGTTAGTGGAGCCGGTCACTACAGTCGTGTAGTTTCGAGACTGGTACACGGTCGTTACTGAAATACTCGTATAGGGAGCCACGCCCGATATCGAATCGAATTGCTCCTGTACGATATCGACATCACGTTGGCGAAATTTTGGTGCGTTCTCGCTACCTGGTCCTCTTCTTTGTCCGGGACGAATCAAGAGCATGTTTGTGCCCATCGCAGAGATTTGTTCGCTGACTGACTGTGTAGCACCGCGCCCGAGTGTTACCATCGTTATTACGGCTGCTACTCCTATTACAATTCCGAGTATTGTTAGAAACGAGCGCAAGAGGTTACGTCGGATTGAGTTGGCGGCTAATATTAGTGTGTTCCAGAACATTGACTTAAGTTTTCTCGGTAAGGATTTCGCCATCCATGAATTTAATAATTCTGGAGGCGTGTTCAGCCATCTCTGGTTCGTGGGTCACCATCACAATAGTGATACCTAAATCTCGATTCAAAGATTTCAAGAGGTTCATAATTTCCAGGCTCGTTTTCGAGTCGAGATTGCCCGTTGGCTCATCTGCTAGTAGTACCGATGGGTTCGTTACGATCGCTCGAGCGATCGCGACTCGTTGTTGTTGTCCTCCCGAGAGTTCATTTGGTTTGTGGTTTTTCCATTTTAATAGGCCGACTTTCTCCAATGCGCTCGCGGCTTCTTTTGATCGAGATTTTTTCTTATCTCCCCGATAGATTAGTGGCAGTTCAACATTTTCGATTGCCGAGGTGCGCGCCAGCAGATTAAATCCCTGAAAAATAAAGCCTAAAAAATTTCTCCTCAAAAGTGCACGTTCATTACTGGTTAAGGACTCCACTCGAACGCCTTGAAACTCATAGGAACCGGAAGTTTGCGTGTCTAAACACCCCAAGATATTCATCGTGGTCGATTTCCCTGATCCACTTGGCCCCATCAGCGCAATGAATTCGCCTTTGCCAATCGTTAGGTTGATAGACCGCAGAGCCTGAAAGTTATTTTGACCCGAGCCATATGTTTTACTTAAATCAATTAGTCGTATTAGTTGGGTGAGGCTTTGCATCGAGCTTAGTCGTTTGGTTTTTTATTTTTTGACGCAGCTTCAACGATCACTTTTGTTCCCTCTACCAGTTGATCGCTCCTCAAAGCGGCACTCCGCCTATTAGTAGCCAAAATTTCAACCGAGATCATTTCTGGTTTTCCGTTCTTTAGTACCCAAACGCTCGATTGTCCTTTGGTATCCGTCATATGAACCTTTGGTTCTGGCTGTGGGGATCTCGGGAAGAGTAGTCCAAACACTCCTTTCTTCTGGCGAGGCTTCATGTCATCCATATTTAACTCAAGCCTGAGGGCTGAAGTGGGAACAATCAGTGTGTCGTTTAGCTCTAGAACCGTTATGAGCGCCGTACCCGTCATCCCCGGTCGAAGGGACAGGTCTTGGTTTTGTACCTCTAAAATCGTTGGGTAGGTAATGACATTGTCTTTTTCTTCTGCGCCGAAGCTTATGCGTTTAATAGTTGCGTCGTAGGTTCTTTCGGGCCAAGCATCCACGGAGAATTCTGCTTTTTGATTGGTTGATATTTTTCCGACATCTGCTTCATCAACATCAACGTTGAGTTGCATTTTTGTTAAGTCTTCGGCAATCACAAAAAGTACGGGAGCTTGAAAGGAGGCAGCCACCGTTTGGCCAATTTCGATTTTCCGCTTCAAGATGACGCCATCAATTGGGGAAACAATGCTGGCTTTAACGAGATTTGTTTGGTCAGAGCTAAGGCTTGCTTTTGCTTGTTTAACTTGAGCCTCGGCGCTTTTCAGGTTGGCAAGCGCTCGTCGGTAGGTTGCGATAGCTTGGTCGAGTTCGGTTTGAGAAGGCAATTCCCCATTCGTTACCACTCGAAGTTTTCTCAATCTTTGGAGTTGCGTGCTGGCCTCTACAACCGAGGCATTTGCTTGTTCGACCGATGCCTCACGATCCAAGAGGTTCGCTTGCGCTTTTCCAACAGATTCCTTTAATTGAGATGTATCGAGTTTTGCAAGGACTTGTCCACGTTTGACCAAGTCATTTTCTTCCACATGAACGTCGCTAATAATCCCAGATAACTCGCTACCAACTTCCACTTGATTTGTTGGTTTCAGGTTACCTGTTGCGGAAACTGTCACGAGTAGTTGCCCGCGGATCACGTCCTCCGTTTTAAAATCTAGCGCTGGCTCTTCATCACCTGAGAAGAACGACAACGAGAGGCTGATCGCGATGATCGCGAGACCTAGGTACGCCACCGTTTTTTTTCTGATGAATGGCGTTATCCGGTCTTTACGCAGTACATCTCTTAAAGTTTTTTCGGTCATATTTCTGTGATCATAAATTATGACGCTTCGGCGGGCTCGTTTTTACCGTCTTTGGGATTTATTTCCCAACCACCCCCAAGCGATTTAAACAGTTGAATTACGGCCTTAACTTCATCTGCTTTTATTCTCTCATCCTCAATCAGCAATGCGAGTTGCTCGAGCTCCGCTCGAGTGACTTCTTTTGCATCGACTAGACCAACATCCATTCGATTTTTTACTAATCCAACATACTTTTCTTTAGCGTTAATCGCGCTCGCTGAACTTTCTAATTTTTCGCGAGTTTTGGTTACCGTGATTAGCGCTTTTTCTACCTCCTCCAGTGCGGTTAGTAGTGTTTTTTTGTATTTCCCCAAGGCTTGCTCAGAAACCAATTTTTGCTGGTTTACATTCGCCTTAAGTTTACCGGCGTTGAAAATTGGTGCGATTAAATTTGCCGTCAAGCTCGAGAAATTTGCATTTGAGGCGCCGAGCGAATTCACGTTTAAGGCCTCTAAACCTAACGAGCCACTGAGTGTTAGAGATGGATATCTATTCGCTTCGGCAATACCTATTTTTGCTATCTCGGTAGCTAATGCTTGTTCTGCAGCTAAAACGTCTGGACGATTTCTGATGGTATTCGCCGGGATGCCAATAACGAGGCGTGTGGGAACAATGAGTTGATCGCGATTGGGTTTAATGATGTTTTTCGTATAGCCCGGGTTTTTTCCCAGCAAAATATCCATCGATATGTATAACTTATCGATCGAGAGCTCGAACTCAGCGGTTGATGTCTGAAGATTCGCAAGATCGGATTCAATACTGGCGGTGTCTTCGTAAGTTGCGAGACCAGAATCTCGTTCCATCTCTGAGAGCTGAACTAGTTTTGAAACGCGCCCCTGTCGTTCTTGGTTCAGCTTTAATAGTCTTTCAGTTGAGCGTATTGCGGTGTAGGTCTCACCGACCTCTGCGGTCAGGCTAGCGCGGGCTGCACTGTTATTCGCAATCTCAGTTTTTAGGTCGGCAACAGCTGCCTCGACACTTCTTCTTTTTTTTCCGAATAGGTCAATTTCCCAACTTGCATCCACAGAGGCTGAGTACGAGGTAGTTGTTTTCCCCGTGCTTGACTGTCCGCTGGATGTCCCTTTGCTCGAGCTAACGCCTGACTCTAGAGATGGTTTCGTGTCAGCCGCGATAGATAGTAAATTCTCCCTCGAAGCTTGAACGCGCAAGGCGGCGATCTCAAGGGTTGGGTTGGAGCCGAGGGATTCTTCTATCAAGGCACTCAACGTTGGGTCGTTGAATTCCGACCACCATCTCGAAAGTATCTCCAAATTTGGCTCGCCAATTGCGCCGTCGTCGCCACTGTGAGCTTGCCAGCGGCTCGGAAGGTCAAGCTGGGGTTTCACGTAATCGGGACCGAGTTTAGAACATGCTACGGCAAAGAAGCTTAGGATGGCGGCTAACACGAATGCGATTCTTACGTACATACTTTGATCGACAAATTATGGATTAGAGGGTGATTCAAGGATTGCTGTGTTTTAGCGCTACGCCTATTTTCCCTTAAAGTTCGGGGATCGTTTTTCTTTAAAAGCATCCACGCCCTCTTTGTAGTCACTGCTAAACCCCAACTCTGTTTGTAAGACACACTCGAGCTCGAGGGCTTCAGATAAATCGCTCGAATCGGCTGCCGATATTGCTTGTTTTATCTTGGCGTATGCGAGCGTTGGCCCCTTTGATAGGCGAGCAGTTAAGTTAGAGATTTCGTCTTCAAACGTGTCATCGGATACGCATTTCCAAATTAGGCCCAAAGTTTCTGCGTCTCGCGCATTGAGTGGTTCGGCCAGTAGTGATAGGCCAAGTGCTCTTTGGCGACCAATTATTTTTGTAAGGAAAAAAGTTCCTCCTGCATCCGGCATCAGTCCAATACGAGAGAATGCCTGCAGAAAATAGGCAGACTCTTTGGCTACGATTAAGTCGCAGGATAGCGCTAGATTTGCGCCGGCTCCCGCGGCTATCCCATTTACTCCACAAACCACGGGTTTCTCACTGCCACGGATTGCATTGATGATCGGAACATATTTTTTTCGAAGACTATCTCCTAAATTCGGAGGCGGGTCCCCGGGTTTTTGAACTCGCTCTCGTAAATTTTGTCCGCTGCAAAAAGCACGACCTGATCCGGTCAATAATATGACCTTCACTTCATTACTACTGTTGCACTCAATCAGCGCATCATGGATTTCCTGCAACATTTGTCCGGTGAACGCGTTTAGACTATCAGGTTGATTGAGTTTTATCGTGGCGATTCCGTGATCAACGGTAAATGATGAGTGTCTCTGCGTCATGCGCGGTAACCTAGGCTAATATTTTCCATTTAAGTATAAGCCGAGAACTATCCTGTATGGTTTTCTCGTTTACTCCATTCTGCGAGTAAGGTCTTCGCATGTGTTGCCCCCTTTTCTAGGATTGAGTCGTGCTCGCTCGTTTTCACGCAAAGCTCCACTACATATCCATTAGGGTCGCGTAAGTAAATTGAATGAATGATTTCGTGGTCGCTTATGCCGCGGACCTCCATTCCTAAATTTTTAGCACGAACGCGTATCTCGTTGAATGTGTCTTGATCTACTTCCAGTGCGGTGTGCAGATCAAAGTCGTGTTGTTTTTTAAATTCAAATGGTCTGTCGGGGGCCTCAAAAAAAGCAAGGTGGGAGCCATCTCCGAGCCTAAAAAATGTATGAAGTGTTTGAGTCTTTCTTCCGGTTTTTGTTTCATCGATCTTGATAGCGTGAACAAGTGGCATCCCGAGGAAGTCCTCATAAAACTTTCGTGTGTCCTCTGAGTTGCGACATCGCACCGCATGGTGATGAAGTTTCTTGATTTGCATTATTCCTCCTAAGCGCCATCTCGGACAGCGTAGCAAACGTAACGTTCATTTGCTTCAGCCGCCAAAGTAGCTTTTTATGATTATTTAGTATTTTTCACAGTTTTAGTATCCTATGGCTTCTATGTTACCGAATGTCGCTTCGAAGACTCTATGAATAGCTCGGAACCAAAAGAGATCCACGTGTCGTGTCCGCATGACTGCCCGGATGGTTGCTCCATGATCGTGACGGTTGAGAACGGCCGTGCCACGCGTGTTCGTGGGGATGAGACTCATCCAATCACCAAGGGGTTTTTGTGTAACAAAGTAAATAACTACTTAGATTATGTTTACAGCGATAAGCGTGTCCTTTATCCAATGCGTCGAGTCGGTGTCAAGGGGCCAGGAGGTAGTTGGGAGCGGATTACTTGGGATGAGGCGATTCAATCGATTAGCAATAAACTCCGCGCGACTATAGAAGAATACGGGCCGGACTCTGTGTTGCCGTTTTCGTACTCTGGGACCTTGGGCTTGAGTGGTTTTCTTGGTATGGGCGAGCGTTTTTTTAATCGGATGGGTGCATGCAGGCTGGGTCGCACGATATGCACCGCGGCGGGGGCTGCAGCAGAGACCTTCACCTTTGGACGAGCAGGGGATGCAAATATTGAAAATATCCCCGACATGGATGTGATTATCTTATGGGGGACCAATATTGTAAGTACTGGGGTCCATATGGTTCCCTTTTTAAATGAGGCTCGAAAAAGAGGCGCAAAAATAATTGCGATTGATCCCCGGGTTACACGAACCACAGAATTTGCTGATTGGCATATACAACCGCGACCTGGCACTGATGCAGCATTGGCGCTTGGCATGATGAAGCACATTGTGGACGAGGGGCGCCATGATTTATCTTTCTTGCGGGCACAGACCGTCGGTTGGGAAAAGCTTTTGGAAGTGACGCTACCCGAGTACGACCTCGAGACGGTTGAATCTATTACCGGGATTGATGCGGCAGACGTTGAAAAACTTGCGAACTTATACGCCGCCACAAAAAATAGTTTTATACGTACGAACTGGGGCATCCAAAGGCACGAGAATGGTGGTGCGATGGTTAAGGCTATCAAGTTGCTCCCCGTGATTACTGGCGCTATGGCTGGAAAGGGGGGCGTGTGCATGTCTACTGGCGGAGAACTAAGAGCTTTCGATCAGAAAAAGTTTTATCGAGAGGAGTTATTAGCTGGCCGTGTTCCCAGGGCATTTAACATGATCCAGTTGGGGGACGCTCTAAATAAAGCGGATCCTCCGATCCGGTGTCTGTTCGTTTGGAACTCTGACCCTGCGAATTGTGTGCCAGATACGCAGTCGGCTCGACGCGGGATGATGCGAGAGGATTTATTTACGGTTGTTCATGACACTTTTTTTACGGACAGTGCGGAATATGCAGATATTTTGCTTCCTGCAGATACCGCTCTAGAGCGGTTCGATGTGCTTGGCGGATACGGAGCCTATTATTACGGGCTTTCTCAACCAGCAATCGAGAAGGTTGGGGAGAGTCTCGACAACAATGAGTTGTTTCGACTTCTTGCGAAGGCGATGAATTATGACGATCCCTGTTTCTCGCAAAGTGATGAAGAAATGCTCGAGGAAATACTCGATCCAGAATTTAATCCCTTGTTCGAGGGTGTGACGGTGGATAGTTTGAGGAAAACTGGGTGGGCGAAAGCCGCGATCGATTCGCCGAGGCGGTTAGGGGCAAATAGCGGTAAGTGGCCAACGCCGAGCGGTAAAATTGAGATTTATTCCGAGACTATGGAAAAAATGGGTCTAGACCCGCTCCCGAATCACGTTCCCGAGAAGGAGGGTGTCGCGTCAGTTGACAAAGATAGTCGATATCCGCTGCAAGTATTAAGCGCTGCGACTCACTACTTTATCGGGGCTACGTTTCAGCATGTCGATCACTTACAAAATATGTTAGCTAGGCCCACAATCGAGATATCTCGTAAGGATGCAATTGACCGGGGTATCTCTGAGGGGGATCGTTGTCGTTTGTACAATGACCGCGGCGAAGTATTCGGTTTTGCACACATCGTCAATCACTTATTAGCGGGAGTGATTGGCGCCCCTAAGCAGTTACAAGGATCCAAGATGGAGAATGGGGTGAATGTAAACGCGTTAGTTAGTCAAAAAGAGGCGGACATGGGCGGTGGTCCCGTGTACTATTCGACCCTCGCTGAAATTGAGCGAGCGAGTGCGCGTTAAAGACGCACTGATTTTTAGTTTAAGCACGAAGGTAGCAATGGCAGCAAAAATTATTGACGGGAAACATGTCTCACAGGTCCTGCGAGAGGAAATGAAAAAAAGAACGCAGAACCTTTTACAAAAGAATATACATCCAGGCCTAGCTGTAATTTTGGTGGGCGAGGATCCAGCTTCACAGGTTTACGTTAGAAACAAGGCGAAGGCCTGCGAGGACATTGGTGTGCACTCTCGTGTTATCAGATTGGCGGGCGATACCTCTGAAGCTGATTTGCTCGAGCAAATTGAGTCGTTAAATCAAGATCCATCGATCCACGGGATACTAGTTCAGCTACCGCTTCCGGCACACATTGACTCCGGAAAAGTTTTAGAAACCATTTCTCCTAGCAAAGACGTAGATGGTTTTCATCGAGAAAGCGTTGGTGCGTTGGTGACTGGCCACGCCGTCTTTTACCCATGTACGCCGCATGGCGTAATCAAGCTTCTCGAGTTTTATAAGTTACCCGTAGAGGGCCTTCACGCGGTTGTCATTGGAAGGAGCAATATTGTAGGAAAGCCAGTAGCCCTGATGCTTCTGGAGCGAGGGGCGACTGTAACGATCTGCACCTCGCGCACCAAAGATTTGAAATCTTTTACCCGACAGGCGGATATTGTGGTCGTTGCGGTTGGTAAGCCTCATTTGTTAACGACGGATATGGTCAAGTCTGGAGCAGTTGTGGTCGACGTGGGAATTAACAGACTCGATAGTGGAAAGTTGGTGGGAGATGTGGATTATGAGAATGTCTCAGAGGTCGCAGGTTCAATAACTCCAGTCCCAGGAGGGGTAGGGCCGATGACTATCACTATGCTCCTTGAAAATACGCTGAAGGCGGCGGAGGCGTTGTAATTTCGGGTCACACAGAGGAAATGGAGAGACATTTCAATCAATCTTTCGCTAAATCCTTGTTTTCCATGTATATTGCCGTGTTAAATGTGAATTTATGTGTTTGATTCGTAGTGGGGGATAAATTGGTCTTCTTTCGAGTAAGTTTGGTATTTATTTTGACATCAGTTTTCGGTCTGGCTAGCGCTACTGACCTACTTGAAGTGTACCGAGATGCTCTGTCTAATGATGCTAAATATGCTGCCGCGAAGGCGAGGTTTAACGCTGCGCAAGAGGTAATTCCGCAGGCTCGTGCGGCGTTGGCTCCCAAGGTCGATTTAGATGGTCAGTATGATTACAACAGTCTCGACTCCAGTAACGCTTTCAGCTCTGGTTATCGAGATTTCGGGTCATACCGGTACGGTGTTTCGTCGAGTCTGTCTCTTTACAGCAAGCAAAATGACGCGTCGGTCAACGTGGCCCAGCAGCGAGTAGCTGTTGCCAGTGTTGAGCTGGAGCAGGCAAATCAAGAATTGATGAGGAGAACGATCAATTTGTACTTTGAAGTTCTCAGGGCGCGAACAAACCTAGGTACCGTGCGGGCTCAGAAGACTGCCGTTGCTGAACAGCTCGAGCTTGCGAAGCGGAATTTCGCAGTCGGGGTCGCAACCATAACCGACCAGAGAGAGGCTCAGGCGCAATTCGATTTGGTCCGGGCCGATGAGATCGCGGCTCAGAATAATCTAAAGGTGGCTAGTGATTCACTCGAGCAACTGCTTGGGGTATCTATTACTTCGAGTTTGTCGCAACTAAAAATGCCAATTGAGTTGAAGTCTCCTGATCCCGACGATATTGGGGCGTGGGTTTTGCGGTCAAACGAGGAGTCGTTAGATGTAATCTTGGCTACAAAAAGGATAGATCTGGCGCAGCGACTGGTTGAGAGTGCTGCCTCGGGCAAATCGCCGACCGTAGATTTGGTCGGTTCCGTATATGAATCTCATGCTGGTGCATCTGCGTTTGGTGCGGGTTCAGATTCAACGCTTGGTGTGATTGGAATACAGGTAAAGGTACCGTTATTCGAAGGCGGCTTAGTTGACTCTCAAACTAGGCAGGCCTTATCCGCACAGGAAACTGCTATACAAGAATTGCAGGATACGAAACGGATTGTTGGGCAAAAAACGCGTACAGCTTACTTGGGTGTTACGACCGGGATTTCCCGCGTCAAGGCTTTTGAGGAAGCTTTGGCATCAACAAAATTACAACTTGAGTCAACCAAGCTTGGGCTTGAGGTGGGCGTTCGTACCGCTGTAGATGTGCTAGATGCGGAGAGATTACTTGCAGAGGCTAGAAGAAATATGTCGAACGCAATTTTTGACACCATTCTTAGTCAAGTGGAGCTCCAAGCGGTGTCGGGGCGCCTTGTAGAGGGAGACCTTGCTGCCATAAACGATTTATTGGCGCAGTAGTTCATTCGCTCGATCTCAGTCGTCACTATGTCTGAAAGTCCCTGGTTTATGACCCGTACTGTTTTTACTAAGTTCGCAATCGCATACGCGGTTACGATGGCCGCGATAATCGCCCATCCGCAAGCAATAGCTAATGACGGAGATGCGTGCTTTATAGCTACGGCTCACCCAAAAGCAACGGCTGCGGGGTGCAAGATTCTTTCGAAAGGTGGTAATGCGTTTGACGCAGCCGTTGCAGTCACTGCAGCGCTCGCGGTTGCTGAGCCCTACGCATCAGGACTTGGCGGAGGTGGCTTCTACTTACTGCATGTCAGTGAATCCAATAAGGATATTTTCATTGATGCGAGAGAAAAAGCACCCATGGAAATTACGGAGTCTGCTTTCCTCGATAATGAGGGAAATCCAGTCAAGGAGAAATCTAGGGAGGGGGCGTTGGCAGCAGCGATACCCGGAATTCCCGCGGCGATCGGACATTTGAATCGACGCTATGGTGCTCTTCCTCTAAAAGTCGTACTCGCGCCCGCCATATCACTTGCAGAAAATGGGCTGGAAGTTGATGCTCGATTCATCAGGGCATCGAATTGGGTAACGGAACGGTTACAACGGTTTTCGAAAACCAGCGAAATTTTTTTGAAGAATGGTGAGGTTTTCGAGGATGGTGACATTCTTACTCAAAGGGCGCTCGCAGATACATTGCGGAAAATTTCTGAGCGAGGGGTAGACGCATTCTATAAAGGTGAGATTGCAGAAGACTTAATCGCCACTGTTAATCGTCACGGTGGTGTATGGCGAAGCGAAGATTTATCAAACTATAGGGTAGTAGAGAGAGAGCCGATAAAAATTCAATACGGAGATTCTGAGATTACTAGTGCGCCGCTACCATCTTCCGGTGGTTTGGTTCTGGCGCAAGCGTTACAGGTACTCAAGGAACTCAATTTCCCCGCGACTACAGGGGTTCCGATAGATCACTACGTGATAGAAGCGATGCGTTTGGCGTACAACGACCGGGCGCGCTTCATGGGTGACCCTGACTTCAACCAGATACCTGTCGATACGTTAAAGAGTAGTGAGTATGCATCTAAGCGCTCGCGATATGTATCGAATTCAGCGACCAAAAGCGCCGACTTACCGTCAGTCAAAAATATCGCGATCGAGGGTGAGGAGACGACTCACTTTTCTATCGTGGATGGATACGGAAATTATGTAGCGGCGACGTTATCTGTGAACGGACCATTTGGTTCGGGTTTAACTTCTGATAATACAGGGGTACTACTGAATAACCATATGGATGACTTTGCAATAGGCGTTGGTAAGGGAAATTCTTATAAGTTAGTCGGTAACTCCTTCAATAGCGTAGAGCCTGGGAAGAGGCCGTTGTCCTCGATGAGTCCTACATTTGTCAGGTCTGAAAAAGGGTTGTTGGTTTTGGGTACGCCGGGTGGTAGTCGAATTATTACCATGGTTCTTTTGTCAACCCTGTGTTACGTCCACGATCCCCATTGTGACGCCGATAAAGCGGTATCGATTCCTCGGTACCACCACCAGTACTTGCCCGATAGGGTGCAGGCCGAGCCGGAAAGTTTTGATCGAGCTTGGGTGGAGTCGCTTGAAAATATCGGACATAAGGTGGAGATCTACCGCAGAAAATGGGGCAATATGCAGGCAATCCATTGCGCTCCATTTGGCGTGGATTGCAGAGTAGCAAACGATCCACGCGGGCGTATAGGGGTGGTTTTTTAAAAACACCACCAATCATGCTTCTTCTTTCCCGTAGATTGGGTTTGGGCTGTAAAATAACGTCATGACGAAAACATCTTTTCTGGATTTCGAGCAGCCAGTTGCCGACTTGGAGACGAAAATTGACGAACTTCGGTTTGTTCAGGACGACTCGGCGCTAGATATTTCTGAGGAAATCGAGCGATTACGCAAGAAAAGCGAATCGGTGACAAAAGAGATTTACTCCAAGCTGACCGCTTGGCAAATCGCTCAGATCGCGAGGCATCCGCAGCGTCCATACACGTCGGATTATATTTCCGGAATCTTTACCGATTTTGAGGAACTTCATGGGGATCGCTCCTTCGCAGACGACCCTTCGATCATCGGGGGGGTTGCCCGGCTAGATACCAAGCCGGTGGTCGTGATTGGTCATCAAAAAGGTCGCGACACCAAGGAAAAACTTTACAGAAATTTTGGTATGCCGAAACCAGAGGGATATCGCAAAGCACTGCGACTTATGAAGCTTGCGGAAAAATTTAATATGCCAGTCTT
>JAURFP010000041.1 GCA_030834275.1 Burkholderiales bacterium
TGGTTTGGCGCCCCCACTCTTCGACAGGCCACCATCGCTATCCCACTGCTTTATTAAAAGAGCTTCGGATCGAGTCATACGGGGATAGAAATACCAGCTGTGCGCAGGATTGTATTTGGCAAAATAATTTTCCCCAACTCGATCCGCATAATGAATTTCGAATACCACCAAATCCTCGGGTGAAACTCGGGATGCATCGCATAATGCAAGCGGGTTAATTTCCACCGGATCCACCACAATATTTCGCCACAAATTAATGATTGCAAATCTCCCACCACCGAGCGCCCCATCGACTAGCGCTTTCGGAATTAGAGATTCTCCTTCCTGCATGATCGACGCTATCGTGTCATTTTTGCCGGGGACTTTGGCCAACTGCTTTAACCGCTCTGGCGCACTAGTCAGGGTGTAGTCGCCATGAACGGTGTGCGCAGGCCCTTGAACTTGCTGCCCTCCAGTAATCATTTTTTTAGATTTTTTACCCGCTGCCGAGCGAATATTATGATCGAAAGCAAATACCGCTCTAGCCCCGGTCGCTGCACGAATAACCTCGGAACACATTGGGTAATAACGCTTTAACACGTCCTTGTTCTCGAAAAAATCGATTTTTTCCTCTTCAACATCATGATCCAGCAGCTCGAAACCATTCACATCCAAAGTTGCATTGATAGACGATCTAGCATTCGACACCGAGACCTCTTGCTTCTTAAAATTTACACCCTCCCAGCTCGAGTCAGTACCCACCAAATCCCGTCTGGTGAGTACCTTCCCGTTTCGAAAAAGAGAGCTCTCCGACTCTGGGGACATGTAATTAAATATTCCTAAAGTCTGCGCTTCCATAAAGAGCTCTTGCCTTATCTTTTGCAAAAAAATGTTTCAATTACTTTGGAAGAGTAAACCCCTCAAGTACAGTAGTCTCTTTCCACCATGAGCTAGTCTCCACATCCTGAGTCATCCAACGAACAAGATTTTTGTGATTCGACAGAGGAAGTTTTGCCCAACCGTGAAGATGCATCGGAGCCGCCATCACGGGATCGGCGATCGTTGGCTTGTCGCCACATAAGAACTTACTGCTGCCTAGCCTATCATCTAAGATTGATGCGAGCTTATGAAAGTTAGGTTCCTCGGCAGCTAGCACAGAAGGATCTGGCTCACCACCCAAGAGCGGCTTCACACAATTTTCAACAAGCCATTTGTAACAGGACGGGAACCACGCATTACTCTCCCACAACAACCATCGATTTATATCCGCACGAGTTTTCAGGTCGCTGGGGTATGCTCCAATATTCCCAACTTTATCTGCGGCATATTGTAAGATCGCATTCGATTCCCAAAGAATGAAGTCCCCATCTCTGAGCGCTGGTATCGATGCATTAGGATTCAATGCAACGTACTCCGGACTTTGTTGTTCTGCCTTGAAATAGTCAATTTTCTTAATTGTGTAGTCGGCTCCGATTAGCTTGAATCCGGCCAACACTTTCCTACAGTTTATAGTTATCGGGTCTAGTAATAGTTCCATTTTGTGGCTCCTCTCCACTTTCAAAGTGGATTCAATTTATGAATATTTTTGAATTCCGAATGCAGGATAACACCGCAATTCAAAATAAGGAACATCCACCCCTGAAACGGTATAAAACTTACTAAGGACTTTCGAAAATTTCTTAGCTGCCAAACTAACCGGTCGGTGGGAAAAGACTTTTGGTAGGCGCGATTGGATTCGAACCAACGACCCCCACCATGTCAAGGTGGTGCTCTAACCAACTGAGCTACGCGCCTAAGGTCTGAAGGGGCCGAATTCTAACACCTTAATTGTAGATCTCAAAAAAATGTGCTGCTAAAGGCGCCTAACACTAAGAACCCCCTCGAGCGCGCTAATTACCTTAATAGTTCGATCTAAAAATTCCAATGAATCTACCTCGATAGTAACTTTTGAAACTAATCGCTTGCTACCGACGCTCGACGAATACTGAACGATCCGAATCTTTTCATGGCCAAGCGCATCGAGAACTCTTCGGGTATCAGCTTTATTCCCCTCGGAAAAAATCTCTAAATCAGCCTCATAACTTATACGCCCCAACACCTTGGGCCACGCGACATCGACTATTCGTTCAGTTTTTAAAGTCTCTAGGTTTGGGCAATTTGCCCGATGAACCATCACCCCCCTACCACGACTTACATAACCCAAGATAGCCTCATACGGTATCGGTTTACAGCACCTCGCAACTCTAGTTAGCAGTTGATCAACCCCTACTACCAACACTTCAGGCCCAACAGCCGGTTTCGCCGAACTCATCGCGGGCACAAAATTCTTGTCCGGCGACTCATCCCGAACTAAAGATCGCAGATCACTTAACGTCACATCACCCCTGTGAACCTGCAAGAAAAGATCGTCCGGGCTAGAGAAATTAAGTCCCTCAACAATGCGAGCTATGGTTGGGGCATCAGACCCCATTTTGTGTAGCAAACGGTCCAGTTCTATCCGACCATGAGAAATGGACTCGTCTCTGTCCTGCGCGCTGAACCAACTTCGTATTTTCGATCGCGCCCTACCACTACGAACAAAACCGAGCTCAGGATTGATCCAATCTCTTGAGGGTCCTCCATCTTTCGAAGTAACGATCTCTAACACATCGCCATTTTTCAGCGCGGTATCCAATGGGCGAAGTTTTCCGTTAATCTTTGCTCCACGACAACGATGGCCTAGCTCAGTATGCAACGCGTATGCAAAATCAATCGCCGTCGATCCGCCAGGCAAGTCCACAACGCGTCCCTGAGGCGTTAAGCAATAAATCGTCGCCTCTGAAAGCTCGTCCTTAAAATTCTCCTTGATTTGACCAAGGCTAGAAATCTCATCCTTCCAATCCAAAACCTGACGCAACCAGGCAACTTTTGCGTCAAAAGCTTTGTCCTTCGAAGCGCCCTCCTTGTAACGCCAGTGGGCTGCCACCCCAAGTTCCGCATGCTCATGCATAGCCCTGGTTCTAATTTGGACCTCGATAATTTTTTGATCGGGGCCAACGATTGCGGTATGCAAAGACTGATAGTCGTTATTTTTTGGCTTCGCAATGTAATCATCGAACTCACCAGGAACTGGACTCCACCGCGCATGGACGATACCGAGCGCGCTGTAACAGTCGCTGACCTTATCAACAATGACTCGTACCGCTCGAATATCGGAGAGTTGCTCGAAGTAAGCGCCTTTCATGCGAAGCTTTCTCCAGATGCTGTAAATGTGCTTTGGTCGACCAGTGACTTCCGTCGATATCCCTCCATCTCGCAAGGAGTCTCGAAGACTTGCGACAAATTGCTCCAAATATTTCTCTCTAAT
Source organism: Burkholderiales bacterium (assembly GCA_030834275.1). Lineage (GTDB taxonomy): Bacteria > Pseudomonadota > Gammaproteobacteria > Burkholderiales > Eutrophovitaceae > Eutrophomonas. The sequence continues at coordinate 3,326 of JAURFP010000041.1, forward strand.
CGGCCGTTTCTCATCAAGAAACTTCGCTACTTTTTTGTAAGAGTCTGGATCAGTAAAACGGAAGGCCAGATCCTCCATTTCCCACTTAATTTGCCAAATTCCTAGCCTGTTCGCTAATGGAGAAAAAAGCTCAAAAGTTTCATGCGCTAACTCCACTCTTCGAGCAACGTCATCGATGCGCGTTTGCTCCCTAAGAAGTTCGAGTTGATGGGCCAACTTCAACAACACAATTCGAATATCTTGCCCCATCGCCAGGAACATCTTCCGTACGGACTCCAATTGATCGGCACTTTTTCGAGTGTCGCCCGTTCGCTTTCTCAAATGCTGAATAGGCTCGAGTCTGTGAAAGCCATGGACAAGCGGCAAAACCCGAGAAACCTCATCAGATCCAACGAGCATGCCTTCTATGTTCGATTGATCGATGTCAAGAAAGTACGAGGCCGCGATCACCTCCTGATCAAGCATTAACCGCTGGAGAGTTTCAGCTACACCTTTAACTCTCTCGGACAACAGAGCGCTGCGCTCAACAGCGCAGTTTTGAACCGCGTCGGCAAAGATATTTTTTGCGCGCTCGATTAAATCCTGATTCGACATAAGACACTTTTGAATTTGTCCTCTAGCGGACTTCTAACTCATACGGGCATTAAATGCCCATCATCAAGCTTGAAACACCTCTGCATTTCGCTTGCCAACTCCAAGTCATGCGTAACCAAAACAATACTGGTTTTTAAATCTTCGTTGAGCTCTTTGACAAGTTCCATAAACTGTCTTGCAGAATATTTATCCAAATTTCCAGTTGGTTCGTCAGCAAGAAGGATTGATGGTTGATTGACTAATGCCCTGGCGATCGCGACTCTTTGCCTCTCCCCACCAGATAACTCGGAGGGCAAATGAGATATTCGATTTTGGAGCCCGACTCTTTCCAACATGCGTTTAGCAAGAACCTCGCGATCTCCAACTACCTCGGGATTAAGCATAAGGGGCATCATTACGTTTTCTAAAGCGGTAAACTCCATCAAAAGGTGGTGGAATTGATACACGAATCCAACTTTTTTATTCCTCAGTTTGGTCCGCGCCTTTTCTGTCAGTTCGTTGTAACGCAAATCCGCTATCAAAACCTCGCCACTCGTAGGATCATCTAATCCCCCAAGTATATGCAGTAAAGTACTCTTTCCAGAACCGGATGCGCCTAAAATCGAAATTGATTCCCCATTTCCCACATTAAGATCGACACCCTTCAGCACTCGTATGGGTTTAGCGTCGTCGAGAACAAAATCCTTAGTAACTTGGGAACAAGCTAATACCGTTGAAGAAGACGTCATATCACTCATACCTCAACGCATCAGTTGGCTTCACTCGCGAAGCCTTAACGCTCGGATAGATGGTCGCTAGAATCGTCAGGACGAAAGAAACCACACAAATAAAAATGACATCTGAAGGGTCAACCTCGGATGGAATTTCCGCAATGTAATAGACATCTTTCGCGAGGAACTGCGTGCCAAAAAAGGACTCAATCGCCGGGACGATAACGTCAATATTCATTGATACTAACAATCCTAAAGCGAGTCCCAATATCGTCCCAATTACACCAATGATTGCTCCTTGTGAAATGAATATTCGCAATATTTGCCCTTGCGTAGCACCGAGCGTGCGGAGTATCGCGATATCTGCCCGCTTGTCAGTTACCACCATCACTAGTGTTGAAACAATATTGAAAGCCGCAACCGCAACAATTAAGAGCAAAATGATAAACATCACCCTCTTCTCAATTTGTATTGCCCTAAAAAAAGTCGCATGACTTCTTGTCCAGTCTGTCGCAAACACATTGTCCGGAAGTTCAGCGTTTAACAGGCTTGTTAATGCGGGCGCCGAATCGATATCGGAGAGTTTCAGCCGGACACCAGTCACCTCCCCAGGCCTCATTCGGAATAGCTTTTGCGCATCCTCGATATTAATTAACGCTAAAGCCGAGTCGTATTGGTAGTTTTTCATTTCAAAAACACCAGAAACCGTGAATTGTTTGAGACGCGGCATTACCCCCGCTGGCGTTACCTGTCCCTGCGGAGTTATCAATAACACTTTCTCGCCGACCGCAACCCCAAGGGATCGAGCAAGATCCACGCCAAGAATTACACGAAAGCTACCAGCTCTCAGACTTTCAAATTCACCGGCAACCATATTGCGAGATAAATCAGAGACCGTTATTTCTTCATCTGGGCTGACCCCCCTGATCATCGCCCCATGCACGGTTGGCCCTCTACCAAATAATGCCTCACCTGAAACAAATGGCGCGACACCTTCTATCTTGACGGGTGAATCAACATCAGCAATTCGTTCTCGGAGAGTTTCCCAATTTCCAAGTTTTCCAGACGAGCCAACAATTTGAACATGGGACACAACCCCTAGTATGGTTGCCCTCAGCTCCCGCTGAAACCCGTTCATCACAGACAAAACTACGATCAACGCAGCGACTCCGAGAATAATCCCTAAAATGGAGCTAACCGATATAAAAGAGATAAATCCACTCTTACGTTTTCTGCGGGTATACCGGAGGCTAATGAATAGTTCTATGGGTTTAAACATGTTTTTGATGTTAACGTTTAAGTGCCGATTATACTATCGCCACATTAGATAGCCTCCATTTAAAACGAGGCACTGAAAGACAAAACAGGAAAACAAACTTTGCCGCGAGTTGCCCTTTTTATAAAATTCCCAGAATCTATGGGAAGCGACGCGAGCTTTCACCACCCCGCGCTCAATAAACTTCTCTCCCGAGCCAATGTCAAAGCTCGGCCCGATACCTCGCTACTCGAGCTATACCTAAATTTCAATCAAACTGGAGAACAGCTTGGTGCAGCGCCTATACTGGCCAAATCCGAAGGAATACCGATCGACGGAAAAAACTGGATCGTTGCGCAATTAATCCAACAACATGCCGGGATGAATGATGTTTTTACAACTCCGGCGGTCTTCAGCCCGGAACATGAAGATCTTTATGCGGAATATGGAAACATTTTGGGCCATACGACGGGATGTGAAGACATTTATCGATTGAAAACGCATCCCACTATTTTTCTGTTGTCTTATTCAGACAAACAAAACTTTAAAACAATACCCTTAGAACGGGCTAAACATTCCCCAATGAGCGCCTCTTTACCAACAGGCAGTAGCGCACATTTATGGATATCAAAGGCGAATGAATTTCAAATGGCTGCCAATCTTTTACTTGGGAGCTCGAGCGCTTCGACTACAACACCAAACGGCGTATGGTTTTGGGGTGAAGGAGCACCTCCTCAAGTCAAAAATACAAACATCTCGGTCAATTTCGAATCTGCGATTCTTCAAACATTAGCAAAAGGTATGGGTAATACGTTTGCTTCGGGAGGAGGCATATCAAACAAAACTGAGTTAACAATTATTGAGCGAACAATAAAAGCACCCGATGATCTTTTTGCTGTTACCTCGTTAATGGAATCGCTCACTAAAAAAATCAAGCAATTAAAACTCTCCCGTCTTGATATATTTGTTGAGGTTGGACCAAGAATATTTGAGGTCAGCGTGAATTTTGTAAACCTACTCAAGATTTGGAGACCTCGGGCTAATGCTAATGCGCTGTTTTTCAACGAGTCAGCTATTTAAATGATTAAGGAGCGCACTTATCTTCAATCACACTACAAGACTCTCATCGATGAGGGAATAGATCCAGTATTAGCGAGAATCTTGGCATCTCGTGGCATCTCAAGCGCAAGAGCGTATGAGATGACACTTGCGAATCTCTTACCCATCGACGACTTAATGCATTGTGGGCCAGCGGCAAAAGTAATTCTTGATGCGATAACTTCAAAATCAAAAATATGCATTGTCGCGGACTATGACGCAGACGGGGCTACGGCATGCGCGCTTGGGATATCAGTTTTACGTAAGCTAGGCGCTGATGTGTCTTATTTTGTTCCAGATCGACAAAAACATGGCTATGGCTTGACGCCAGAGATTTCGCGCTTAGTAAGCCAAATGGACACCAAACTTTTAATCACGGTCGATAATGGTATAGCCAGCGTCTCAGGAGTCGACACAGCAAAAGAACTTGGCATGACCGTCTTGATAACCGACCACCACCTCCCAGCGGAAAAATTACCAAAAGCAGACTGCATTGTTAACCCCAACCAACCAAATGACGCATTCCAGAGCAAAAATTTAGCTGGTGTTGGAGTGATGTTCTACGTCTTGATTGCCTTGCGCCAACTGATGATTAATCGAAACCTAATCAGTAATGCCTCAGCTTTAAATTTGGCAGACTACCTTGACCTAGTGGCGCTAGGAACAGTTGCAGACGTCGTTCCACTTGACCAAAACAACAGAATCCTCGTATCCAACGGGTTACGCAGAATGCGTTTAGGAAAAACAAGGCCGGGAATTCGAGCTTTATTTTCGGTTGCAAATCGACAATTAAAAAACGCTCGAACTGGCGATTTGGGATTCTCAATCGGACCAAGACTGAATGCCGCAGGACGATTAGATGACATGAGAGTTGGAATCGAATGCCTCCTCGCTGAAAATGAATTACAAGCCCAACAATTGGCGACTCAACTGGATAACCTAAATATCGAACGTCAGGAAATTGAGAAGGACATGACGGAACAGGCCCTCGATTCTGTAAGGTTAGAGAAACTCAACGAAGTCAACGGCGTGGTTATCTACGATGAGCGATGGCACCCGGGCGTCGTGGGAATATTGGCCTCAAGGATTAAAGACAAAATCAAAAAACCCACTATCGCATTTGCCAATTCAGATCAAGAAACCATTAAGGGCTCAGGCAGAAGCACAAAGGGCATTCACCTGCGGGATACTCTAGACGAAATCACCAAAAAAGATCCAGATTTAATTATAAAGTTTGGCGGCCATGCAGCTGCAGCGGGATTAGAAATAGAAAAAAGTAAGCTTGATTACTTTTCCCGACAATTTGATGACATTGTGAGCAACGTATTACAAAATACCGATATGGACTCTGATGACTTTACAGATGGGGAACTCAGTGCCGATAAACTCACGACCGAATTCGCACAATCGCTGTCCCACATCCCTTGGGGGCAATCCTTCCCAGAACCCACCTTTCAAAACGAATTCGAAGTCGTCTCTCAAAAACTATTGAAAGATGCACACTTAAAACTAATTCTCCGTTTCCCGAATACGGAAACAGAATTTGATGCGATTTACTTTAATCAACGTGAGTTTGCTAGAGACAGAATTAAATGTATTTATCGAGTCGACACAAATGACTTCTATAAACATCGCCCCTTGCAACTAATCGTTAATCAGTGGTTTTGACCTATCAGCGTTACCGTAGCCTAAGCATGTAATTTCCTCTTCTTACGATAGAATACTGAAATTATTTATCAGAACAGTGATGCCAATCGATGGAAGCCGAATATCTTAATGAAATTGAATCAAAATTAGTTGACCTCTCCGAAAGAGCGACGCAGCTTCGGAGGTTTCTTTGACTTTGATGGAAAAGCTGATCGACTAGCTGAAGTCGATCGCCTAATAGAAGACCCAGACGTTTGGCAAGATCCCCAACGGGCCCAGGATCTCGGGAGAGAGAAAAAATCGCTGGAGAGTGTCGTTAATGTCCTGAACGGTGTTAGCGCAGCGTTAGAGGACTCAAAGGGCCTATTTGAGCTAGCAGTCGAGGAAAGCGACGAGGAAACACTGAACGCGGTCCACACCGATGCAGAAAAGATTGAGACAAGTATCGCGGAGCTCGAATTTCGTCGGATGTTTTCTAATCCGATGGACGCGAATAACTGCTTTGTTGATATCCAATCGGGCGCGGGCGGAACGGAGAGCCAAGACTGGGCAAATATGCTGCTTCGAATGTATCTTCGCTACGCTGAGCGCAAAAATTACCAAATTGAGTTGTTGGAAGAGTCGTACGGTGAGGTCGCTGGAATTAAAAGTGCAGTATTTAAACTAACCGGAGAGTATGCCTACGGTACCCTTCGCACGGAAACTGGAATCCATCGACTTGTTCGCAAGTCTCCCTTTGACTCAAATGCCAGACGCCATACCTCTTTCGCAAGTGTTTTTGTGTACCCAGAGGTTGATGACTCGATCGAAGTCGATATAAACCCTGCGGATTTACGAATAGATACGTACCGCGCGAGCGGCGCGGGTGGCCAGCACGTCAACAGAACAGATTCTGCCGTTAGGATTACCCACGTACCAACGGGCGTTGTCGTGCAGTGCCAGAACGATCGCTCTCAGCACAAAAACAAAGCTGAAGCGATGGCAATGTTGAAATCTCGTTTGTATGAACTTGAGCTCAGAAAGCGACAAAGCGAACAGCAAAAACTTGAAGATTCAAAATCCGATATTGGATGGGGACACCAAATCAGATCCTACGTCCTTGACCAATCTCGCATTAAGGACTTACGAACAGACATTGAGACAGGAAACACTCAAGCCGTACTTGACGGTGACCTTGATCAATTTATTGAGGCAAGTTTAAAAGCCGGCATATAGCCATTCGAAACATTGGAAAAAAGATGAGTGAAGAAAACAAAGAACAAATCGTTGACACCAACCAAATCATCGAAGAGCGTCGGCGCAAACTGGCAGCTCTTCGCGAAAAAGGAAATCCGTTCCCGAACGATTTCCGTCGAGAGAACTTAGCCGGACAAATAATTGCCGATCACAATGAGAAGTCAAAAGACGATCTCGAGTCATCTCCCATTAAAGTTACGGTGGCAGGCAGAATGGTGCTCAAACGAGTGATGGGAAAAGCAAGCTTTGCGACCATACAAGACATGTCTGACCGCATACAGCTTTACCTCAACAATGAGGGCGTTGGAGAAGATATTCATACAGATTTTAAGCATTGGGACCTCGGTGATATTGTTGGAGCTGAAGGGACTCTATTTAAGACAAAAACCGGTGAACTAAGTATCCGTGTAAGCGCGATTCGACTTCTAACGAAGTCGCTTCGCCCGCTACCTGAAAAATTCCATGGATTGGTAGATCAAGAACAAAGATATCGGCAGCGATATGTCGACTTGATCGTCACCCCAGAATCGAAGAAAAATTTCCAAATTAGATCTAAAGCCATACAAACAATACGCTCCTTTTTAGTAGATCGCGGGTATCAAGAAGTAGAAACGCCGATGATGCAATCAATTCCAGGTGGAGCATCTGCCCGACCCTTTATTACTCATCACAATGCGCTTGATATGGAGCTCTACTTACGAATTGCACCAGAGCTATATCTCAAACGACTGGTGGTGGGTGGATTCGAGAAAGTTTTCGAAATCAATCGAAACTTCCGGAATGAAGGAATTTCGACAAGGCATAACCCAGAATTTACGATGCTCGAGTTTTATGAGTCTTATCAAGACTACAACTACTTGATGGCCCTCACTGAGGACATGCTCAGACACACTGCATCTGCGTGCCTTGGAACTACGAAGTTGCCGTATCAAGGACAGATAATTGATTTTTCCGAACCCTTTGATCGTTTGACAATGGAAGAGGCAATTAAAAAACATAATTCGGATTACGCCACCCAGAATCTTAACGATGAGCAATATTTGAGAAAAGAGCTCAAAAAATTAGGTGTAGAGGTTTTTTCCACAGATGAAATTGGCGTTCTCCAACTAAAGCTTTTCGAACAAACGACAGAAGAAAAACTTTGGCAACCCACGTTCATTGTGTCTCATCCAGTAGATGTCTCCCCACTGGCGAGACAAAATGACAAAGACCCAAGTAAAACAGATCGATTTGAATTGTTCATTGCAGGTCGAGAAATAGCAAACGGATTTTCTGAATTAAATGATCCTGAGGACCAAGCTGAGCGCTTCAAAAAACAGGCCGAAGCGAAATCTAGCGGCGATGAAGAGGCCATGTTCTACGACGCTGACTACATAAGAGCGCTTGAGTTTGGGCTCCCTCCCACAGCTGGCGAGGGTATTGGTATAGACCGACTGGTCATGCTTTTAACAGACAGCTCGACGATTCGAGACGTTATTCTATTTCCCCAGATGAGACCGGAATAAAAGATGCGAAACACACCAACTATTCTTTGGAGGCCATCGAGAAAAAGAATCGCTGAGGCTAACGTTACAAAATTTATTCAAAGTCTCAATCGGGATAAAAATCTTGCATTAAAAAATTCTAAAGATTTATACACTTGGTCAATTCGAGAACCCGAATCCTTCTGGAATCATGTTTGGCAGTTTAACGGTGTAATCGCGTCAAAAAAAGGAACAAAAACGTTAACTTACGCAGACGACATGATTAACGCTCGTTGGTTCTCAGAAGCGCGGCTCAATTTTGCAGAAAATCTACTTAAACGAAGAGACAACCACGAGGCGCTAGTATTTCAAGGAGAAAACCGGGTCCATTGGCGACTGAGTTACGCTCAACTCTACGACGCAGTCTCAATCGCTGCGCAAGCATTAAAAAATCAAGGCGTAAAAAAAGGCGATCGGGTGGCTGCCTTTATGCCGAACCTGCCCGATACAATAATATTCATGTTGGCAACTGCGAGTATCGGGGCGACATGGTCTTCTTGTTCACCTGACTTTGGTACCCAGGGGGTACTGGACAGATTCAGCCAGATTTCCCCGAAAATTCTTATTGCGGTGGAGGGGTACTTCTACAATGGTAAGCAACTGGACACACTACAAAAAGTCGCGGAAATTTCCCAAGAATTACCTTCATTAAAAAAGGTAGTTATCGTCTCATATACGCGAAACAAACCTGATATTTCAAAAGTAAAAAATGGTATTCATTTAGATAGCTTTGTATCTGATTTCTCGCCGAAGACCATAAACTACCGCCAACTTCCATTCGATCATCCTCTTTTCATACTGTTCTCGTCCGGCACAACAGGAGTCCCAAAATGTATCGTGCATGGAGCTGGAGGAACACTTCTACAACATTTAAAGGAACACTCGCTTCACACCGATTTGAAGCCGACTGACCGATTCTTCTACTTCACAACATGTGGCTGGATGATGTGGAATTGGTTGGTAAGCGGATTAGCATCGGGGGCAACTTTAGTCCTATATGATGGATCTCCGACTTACCCCTCTCCCGATTCGCTATTCGACTTAGCAG
>JAURFP010000042.1 GCA_030834275.1 Burkholderiales bacterium
TAGGGCGTAAGCTTGGCTGAACCGGATAAGCCGCGTTCTTAAAATCCAGCGGTTACCTTTGCTGGAGTTAGAATAAGATAAATCTAACGTATTTCTGACCCAACGCAACGGTGCTCTCAAAACTTTTTATGAATTGTTCGTTAGCGGGTTTACTAATCGTAGCGCTAACCACAGAACAGAAAACCTATTCGAATCCTGTTGAATCAAAAGACTCGTTCGCGGATGACTCGATCAAATCAAGCAATCAAATCGAAAATGGAAAAGACCTCATGCTTGAGGCTATCAAGTACCGTGATGGAGTAGATAGAGAGAAAAGTTTCCAATCGTATCTTAATCTTCTAATTCAGTCGGCAGAGTCAGGGTATGCCCCGGCCCAGCTTCGCCTCGGGAAAAATTACCAATCGGGAACGGGAGTATGGAAAGACATCCAGTTAGCGATCCAATGGTTCGAAGAAGCAGCCAAGCAAGGCTCTAATCGCGCTCACATCGAGCTTGGTAAGATTTATGAAACTGGAGATGGAGTTGATTTCAATTTTTCAAGGGCGTTCTACCACTACCAATTTGCCGCTCAAAATAACTACCCAGAAGCCCAAAAAAAACTTGGAGACCTGTACTGGGATGGGCGCGGAGTCCAACGTGACTCCACACTTGCCACCCACTGGTATCAGAAATCGGCTGATCAAAATGACGCAGACGCGGAGAACCAATTAGGGATTGCTTACTTGGAGGGAAGAGGGGTTGCAAAAGATATCCTTAAAGCAGCAACATTCATCACCAAGGCCGCATCTCGTGGGCATCCAGCTGCTTTTCAAAACCTCGGGATCATGTATCAACTGGGATTGGGATTTGAACAAAACAACGTGCTTGCCTACACATGGTTTGAAGTAGCGAGACGATTGGGACATCCGCGATCAGAAAGTTTTAGGGATGGATTAGGCCTTCTCTTAAAACCATCCGAAATAGAAAACGCCGAGCAGTTAGCCACGCACTGCCAAGCTAAACAATACCTTGGGTGTATTTCAATCTAAACTAGATTTGATCAAAGAACTCAACAATACCCGTCTCGAGGGAGTACTCAGCCCCAACCACCAGGAGTTGCTCCTGCGCGATGAGTCTTTCCAACATTTGAGATCCGTGCCTTAAATGATCGGCTGACGCACGGATATTTGCTCGCACTGCCTGATGCAATAACTCCTCGCGCGATAGCTCCACGTGCAGTTCTAAGAGATTTTCTACACACGGTCGTATCCTGCTAACTATCGAGTTAACATTTGGAGAGGCGCGTTGTTTCGGGTTTTCTAGACCCTCTACCGCCGCCTCAATGGCACCACAAAATGAGTGCCCCAACACCACCACCAGAGGCGTTCCAAACCGTTCCGCCGCAAATTCAACACTACCAACCTGAGACGGAGAGACGATGTTACCGGCGACCCTGATCACAAATAAATCACCAAGGCCTTGATCGAAAACAATTTCTGCAGGAACGCGGGAATCGGAGCACCCCAAGATAATCGCAAATGGATTTTGCTCTTTAATCAATGCATCGCGATGCATCTGAGAAGCCTGCTTAATGCCGGTCTGCGCGCCATCAACGAACCGCTTGTTGCCCTCTACCAAACGTCTAAGCGCCTCTTTGCTATCCATAGTCTTTGTTTTTATTTGGATCTATTAGTCGGTACGAATCTTAACACGCGGTGATCGCTCACTCGATTTCACGTTTATCAAGCTTGCGACAAATTCGCCGAAAATAATCTTGTCTATTCTCAAGCACTCGAATAAAACAACCCGAATTTCCGAGTTTCAGTTTGAGCGCCTCCAACCGCTTAATCGCCAGTCTTCTCTCCGAGCTTGCAGAGTCGAGATCCCTGATAAAGCACTCTAATTCAAACACGTCGTTGAGTGCCTTTACCTCCGCAGGAACATATCCCGAATTCTTAAGTATCCTAAACGTCATCCTGAGCTCGGGCGCGATGAGCGAATCATCTCCTAATTCCAGCGGTTTTCCACGTCCCGGTAAATTATCAAAGTCTCCACAACGGATCGAAGATTGGATTCTTTGCTCGACTAAGTCATCTAGCATGCATTATGAATACGACTTGTTAAATTATTGTTTCTTCCAGCGCTTTTATTCTTTCAGAAAGTGGCGGATGCGACATGAATAATCCGGTAATTCCTTGTGCCTTCCCAGATATCCCAAACGCTTTTATTTGATCTGGCAAGTTAGAGGGCTCATGAGCTGACTGCAATTTTCGTAGGGCTGCGATCATTTTTTGTTTACCGGCAAGACTCGCCCCACCGAAGTCGGCGCGATACTCCCTACGTCGACTGAACCACATGACGATAATACTCGCCAACACACCGAGGATAATTTCAGCAACGATGGTCGTGATCCAGAAACCCATCCCATAACCTCGGCTCCTGCCACCGCTGATAGCGCGATCAACGAGATGACCGATTATTCGAGAAAGAAAAATAACAAACGTGTTCACGACACCTTGAATCAAGGCCAGAGTCACCATGTCACCATTCGCTATATGACTGATCTCATGCGCCAAGACCGCCTCGACTTCATCTTGCGACATCCGATCCAGCAGCCCGGAGCTAACAGCTACCAGAGAATTATTTTTACTCATACCGGTGGCAAACGCATTGATGTCATTGGACTCGTAAATCGCAACATCCGGCATTCCGATCCCAGCTCTCTCGGCCTGAGCGCTCACAATCGAAAGTAACCAGCGTTCCGTACTCCCTTGCGCTGCCGTTATCACTTTGGCCCCCGTCATCCACTTGGCTGACCACTTTGACATTGCTAAAGATATGAATGAGCCCCCGAAACCAATTACAGCGGCGAATACGAGAAGCCCTTGTAGATTCACCCCAGCACTAGAGGTCGCCATAAACGAATCGATCCCCAGAAGCCGCATCGTGATATTTAAAAGAAAGATCACAGCCAAATTGGTAAGCAAAAAAAGGATAACTCGCTTTAACATGTATAACCTCTCCAAAAGTTAATCATAAACCTCGCTCGATCAAATCCTGTAGCACACTCGAAACCCGAATCCACTCTTCCTCGAGTTCGACTATTTCCTTATCGACAACCGCCTTCTCTTTCGAGCACTCAACCAATACGAGTTTGTTTTTATCCTCATATAGATTGGGGTCAGACAAACGGCTTTCAAGTTCAAGTTTTTTAGCTCCCAGATTATCCAACCTTTGCTCTAGAGAACTCAGCTTCTCCTTCAGTGGCTTCATCCTTGAAGCTAACTCAATACGCGCTTCCGCCTCGATTCTGCGCTGTTCTTTCTTCGATAATTTTGACGGCTCTGCTTCATCTTTCTTTGATGAAGTTCTCAATAAAAAGTTTGCGTAAGCCTCCAAATCTTCATCGAAAAGGCTAACCGCTCCGTTATTAACCATTAGCAGCTCATCACACGTTTCCTTGAGCAAGGCGCGATCGTGAGATACGAGCACCACGGCACCTTCAAACTCCTGAAGAGCTCGAGAGAGCGCGAAACGCATTTGCATATCCAAGTGGTTTGTTGGCTCATCCAAGAGCAAGACGTTCGGTTTCTGCCAGACAATAAGTGCGAGGGCTAACCGCGAGCGCTCTCCCCCGGAAAAGCTACCGACCTCCTTGAAAACATCGTCACCCCTAAAACCAAATCCCCCAAGAAAATCTCTTAAATCTTGTTCACGTACGAGCGGTGCCAGTCTAACCAAATGCTGGAGCGGGCTGTCTCCATTCCTCAATTGATCCAAAGAGTTTTGCGCAAAATATCCAACCAAAATATCTCTGTTCTTTGTTACTTCGCCAGAGAGCTTCTCCAGCTCTCCCGCTAGAAATTTAACAAAGGTTGATTTACCCGCCCCATTTGGACCAACCAGCCCATAACGGTCTCCAGATCGAAGTTCAAAAGTCACACCACGTAAAACAACTTTGTCGGGATAACCCAGGTCAGCCCCCTTCACCACCATCGCAGGATCAGGCCAAGACGAAGGCGTTTTAAATTTAAATTCGAAGGGTGAAACGACCTGTGCGGGGACTACCAGCTGCATTTTAGCGAGCTGCTTCAATCGACTCTGCGCTTGTTTAGCCTTCGTCGCCTTTGCCCGAAAACGGTCCACGAAGAATCTCAAGTGGGCTACTTCACGCTGCTGCTTTGCATACAGCGACTTTTCTTGCGCAAGAATCGATGCTCGTTGGATTTCGAAATCCGAATAGTTTCCAGTAAAAGTTTTCAAGCGCCCGGATTCAATGTGGCATATAAAACCAACAACATTATCCAAGAACTCTCTGTCATGAGAGATCAAAAGTAAGGTCCCATCATATGTTTTGAGCCATGACTCAAGCCAAACCACCGCGTCTAAGTCCAAGTGGTTGGTAGGCTCATCTAGCAGGAGTAGATCCGACCGACACATGAGCGCCTGAGCGAGATTCAAACGCATGCGCCATCCACCAGAAAAATGGCTCACTGGTTGCACAAAGTCGTCCTCACTAAACCCTAGTCCGCTCAAGAGCTTGGCAGCTCTAGCCCGAGCAGAATATCCATTAACAAATGCCATTTGCTCGTGCAGACTTCCCAGTAGCTGGGGGTCACCCGAGGCTTCAGCGGAGGCCAAACGTTTCTCCAAATCTCTAAATTCAATATCCCCGTCAATCACATACTCAATTGCATGGTCATTACCATCAGGTAATGCTTGAGCAACATGAGCCACCGTCAAGTTTGGGTCTTTATTGAGCTCCCCACGATCCAGACTTAATTCGTCTTGTAAAACTGCAAAAAGTGAACTCTTTCCAGAGCCGTTCGCTCCAGTAACACCAATTTTTTGATTCCGGTAAAAATTAAAGTCGCCCCCCTCGATGAGAACTTTAGTCCCTCTGCGAATTGTTATAGCCGTTGCCGAGATCAATACGTTTTACCTCTACCGAGTTATGGAATCCCAGTTCATCAATTCTTCTGATTGTGGTGCGACTCAACGGCAAAACTTACATTTATCGGGCCGGCCTTTTGAAAATGAAATACTGCCTGAAAATGTTTTCCAACCGCTAGCGGTGCTTTTATATCGAATAACATCAGATGCAACCCACCTGGCTTTAAGTAGACCACCCCCCCTTTTGGAACAACCAATCCATCCGGCAGCTCTCTCATCCGCATAACCCCATTCTGGATCGACATTTCGTGAATCTCAAAAAAACCTATGACGTCAGACGTAACTTTTAGCAACTTATCATTCATTTTGCCGGCGTTCCGCAGCAAGCAATACCCCACCGTAAAATCTTGCCCGCCGACGGGTTCTCTAATCGACGCTTCCGATACCTCGATACCAATTTTTTGCGCCAAGGCATTACCGACACAAAAAAATAAAAATATAACCATGATTGATTTCATCGCTTTTGTGGCCATACCAACACCTCATAAGTTTTTTTAAAATGTAATGACCTGAAAAGTAACGTCGGCACAGGAAAATCCTTCGAAAAAAGCGTAATGTGGCGACGTCGCGAACTAGGCTAATTTTGGTTTTATATCGAATCTGCGATCATACCAACTGATCCGAGAAGAAAAATGTATCAGGTTAAATTAAGGGATTTTTTCTTAGCGAAACCAAAACTGTAAGCTTTATAATTATCTAAGAACTTAACCTCTAATTCCAACAAGTCAAAATGACACGAATAAGAAAGATAATTGTCGGTAGTGTAATCGTATTAATCACTATTGGCTTAGCCTCCTGGGGCCCGATAATGAGTAACGTTGAAAAACCAGACTACGTCGTAACGCTCTCTAAAAACAATATAGAGATAAGAGAATATAAACCGATGATCACCGCCTCTGTCAGAGTTTCGGGCGAGCGAAAGGAAGCGATAAGAAAGGGCTTCCGTTTAGTTGCAGACTACATTTTTGGTAATAACGCTATTAGTACCAAAATCGCCATGACCGCGCCAGTTGAGCAACGGGAAAGTCAAAAAATCGCTATGACGGCACCAGTTCAACAACAGCTGGATGGTCAGTCTTGGGAGATTAGTTTTGTGATGCCCAAAGAGTACTCCATTAACACCCTACCAACCCCAAAGAATTCAGAGGTTACCCTAGCGGAAATAGCATCAAAACAATTCGTGGTTATAAAATTTTCAGGAAGAAATACGGATTCAAATATCGAGCAATACACGACTCGGCTCGAGAAATTTGCTTTCGATAACTCGTTACAGACAACCGGATCTCCCAAGTACGCTTTCTATAACCCCCCTTGGACCCTCCCCTTCCTCAGACGCAATGAGGTCATGCTGGAGCTAACCCCGCAATTGGACTAGCAATTATTACAGCCCTTGCTTTATGAGCGGTACATGTGTATAAAGCAGGCCTGAGATCCGCTTAACTCTTATATTTTTCTGGTTAGACCTAAGTCATTGGTCTCCATCAAAAAAGGTCGGTTTGATCTGCAATTAAAAGTGAAAACCTCGTTTAAGAGCTAAAACTAAGTCTGTTTCGATTTATTTAGGGGCACACTCTGAGCCGTCTTCAATGAAGCTTGGAAAAACCAACTAAAAACCGCCTTTTTTGGAACTCAAAGTGCAGAAGTTAGATTCAAGTGGCCATCTTGGTTTTTCTTTTTTTCGAGTTAACGCTTTAGAAAACGAGAATCCAGGATGCTTTTGAGACTGAACAACCTTCTTTGAAAAATATATTACGGATTAAATTAATGAACACATTTGAAGCAATTGGTTTGCCTAAATCAATATTAGCCAAACTTAGTAACAAACAATTTTTAACGCCGACTCCCATTCAAGCAGAAGCTATCCCTCACGCACTTGCGGGAAAGGATATTCTGGGCTCAGCACAAACTGGCACCGGAAAAACTTTGGCGTTCGGTATTCCTTTAATTACCCACCTAGTCGAGTCGAGGCAAAGTCGTGCATTAGTGATGACCCCGACGAGAGAATTAGCAGCGCAAGTATTAAAGGAAATTCATTCGATTCTCCCTAAGGAGGAGAGAATTTCGACTGCATTATTGATTGGCGGCGAAGCAATGCCCAAACAATTTAGGCAGCTAGATAAATCTCCACGAATTATTGTAGGTACTCCAGGTAGGATTAATGATCATTTGGGAAGACGCAGTTTAAATCTGAAGCACACTGACTTCCTGGTTTTGGACGAAACAGATCGGATGCTCGATATGGGCTTTTTGGAGCAGATAGAGGATATCTTAAAGATCACCGCCAAAAACCGGCAGACGCTTTTGTTTTCAGCGACCTTACCAAAGAATATTGTTCGAATATCAGAGAACTATCTTAATTCTCCTGTTCGCGTAGCAATCAAAGGAGAAAAAATTACGGCGAGTAACATCTCAGAAAAGGTAATGCACGTTACCGATGGCGAAAAATATTCGAAGCTCGTGGATCAGCTTGATGTCGATACAGGAACTACAATCATTTTCGTAAAAACCAAAAGAAGCGCCGACAAGATGGCAGAAAGGTTATCGAAAACTGGTCGTGTAGCAAACGCATTACACGGGGACCTCAGGCAGTCGAAACGAGATCGTTTAGTAGAGCAATTTAGGAAGAAAAAATATCGAATCCTAGTTGCAACCGATGTCGCATCCCGAGGGTTAGACATAAAGCATATAGAACACGTTATTAACTATGATTTGCCTCAAGTCCCAGAAGACTACGTGCATCGCATTGGTCGAACCGCGCGAGCAGGAGCGGAAGGTTCAGCGTTGAGTTTAGTCACTCCTGCCGACAAAAGAAAATGGGCAGCTATTTCTCGACTGGTAAACCCTCAAGCCGAAAAAACAAGAGAGGATGCCAAGCCACAGGGAAACAGAAGACGCCCTAGAAATCGTAGAGCTAGAAACCGTAACGGCTCGCAATTTTTGTTAGCCGCCTAGACCGTAGCAATAACACTTGAGGTAATTGAGGTTCCCTGCAAAGAGGGAACCTCACTCATTTAGCTCAAAAAAATCAATCCATCTAATCGGTTTTCAAATCAAGTTATGCCTGCCAAGAGAGATCTCTGACGCTGGGCTTTTTGATATCAAAACAACCGCGCACCTCATCAACATTTTGGATGGTTACCGTGGCTTTGAGATTCAAAGCTGGCCGAACTTTACTCGATATTTTCTCATCCTTACTTATCACAACACCCGCATGTCGATGTTGATTGGGCTCAACAAAGATATCGAAGGTTCCCGTTCGTAAAATCTCTTCTGCTAGCGCTCCCTCAATGGGCGCATTCCACCTCGCAAGCTTCGGAGTTCTATGTTCAATGAAAGTCTGTGATCCTGATCTTATCGCAACTGTGTCATACCAATCCCAAAGAGTCATGGAGTAAAGTTCTGCACCACCTTGATTTAAGTCCAACCATTTTTTTCCATCGGAATACAACAATATTTCGCTGTAGTTCTGACGATTTTTACATACCGCCGTTACAGTCGAAAACTTTTCATCCACAGGGAAAAAATAAAGTACGTTAGTGAAATTTTCAAAAGTTATGCCTTCACCCTCTGCTTGATGCCAGTGTTTGTGCCGATCGAGGTAACCGTTGTCTATATTTAACCAACGGTCATTGACATCAGCAACAATCACGGGAGGCGCACTCTCAAACCCTACTTCACTCACGGACAGTGCTGAATTTTTAAGGTCATATGATTGGGAGACCTCGCTCGCCGTTAGATTAGCCAGATCGATTCGGTCCTCCTCTACTAATTCTAAATTTTCTTCATTAACGTGTGCTCTTTTACTCAAAGTATCCAGCTCATTTTTCATTGGACCGGACAGATTTTCTTTTCTAACAGAAAATGTCTCAGCCGATTGAATTGTTACCTCTCTAGCGTTCGGACTGGCCACAAAATACAGCAGTCCTATAAAACCCAGAGCTCCAGCTACAGACCCATATGTAATAAACCGATTCATATTCGAGACTCCCTTTTAAATATTGAAATTAGCGCCAACAACGACTGGCTCGAAACGTAGGTTAGATAGCTGAAATGAAAAACCAATGGCGGGGATATTGGAATTTTATGGTGGTGCTCTATGAGTCGAGGACTGGACATACCAGCATCGTGAAAAAGTAAATTATGTCATTTGGGATTTGGAGTATATTGCGTCCACGATATATATTGCGGGCGTAGTTCAATGGCAGAACGGGAGCTTCCCAAGCTCTTAATGTGGGTTCGATTCCCATCGCCCGCTCCATTAGGAAGACTGCAAATGGATCCGCTAATTTTTTGCGTTTTAATTTACGTTGTCATGAGTCTTGCCGCCAATACCGTAAAGCAAATCCTCGTATTTGGAGCCATATTCGGTTCGGCGATCTACATAATCGTCCTTAAATCCCTCTCGATTCCACCAACGGTGTTTGGAATAGCAGCTGCGCTCGCGGGCGGAATAATTCTACTTGGAGTGTCGGCGTGGTTTAAGAAAGGATTTTTAAAGATCTGGCGCAGAGACACCTGAAAGGATTTTTACCGCCTTCAGTCAGCCGAGCTTTCGATAAAAGAGCGGTCAACGCTATTCGCAGCACAAAACAGGAGATGAATGGGGTGGACGATGGGGCTCGAACCCACGACAACCGGAATCACAATCCGGGACTCTACCAACTGAGCTACGTCCACCACTGGACTACTACAGCAGCTGAGGGCCAATAACTGGCACGCCCGACAGGAATCGAACCTGTAACCCCCAGCTTAGAAGGCTGGTGCTCTATCCGATTGAGCTACGGGCGCAACTCGTCGGCCACAGCTACTTTTTTATGGTCGGGGTGGAGAGATTCGAACTCCCGACATCCTGCTCCCAAAGCAGGCGCGCTACCAGACTGCGCTACACCCCGGAGGCGCGAGACTATAGCCTGTAAACACTCTCAGGTCAATGTACCCTAACAGTTTTACCGTAAAAATGGCAAGTTTCTCCACAATCTGGTATAAAGGTCGGCTTTTTAAACCATTGCGATTTCAACTCACGAAAAAATGCCATCAGAACTAAAGAATCCATTTAAGCCGTACGACCCGAAAAAGGGTGAGGCTTATATGTCTACCAAACAAAAGAATCATTTCAAGAAAATCCTTAACCACCTGAAAGCTGAGCTCGGAGAGGATATTGATAAGACTGTCCACACGATGCAGGACGAGGCCACTGTGTTTGCAGATCCTAATGATAGGGCAAGTCAGGAGTCAGATATGGCGCTCGAGCTTCGAAACCGGGATCGCGAACGAAAGCTAATAAAAAAAATCAATGAGACAATTTCTCGAATAGAGTCCGGGGATTATGGGTACTGCGATACATGCGGGATAGAAATTGGCTTAAAGCGTCTCGAGGCGAGACCAACAGCAAATCTTTGCATTGACTGCAAAACGCTGGATGAGATGCGTGAGCGCCAAATGGCGAAATAAAGACGTCTCAACTTTGGAGAGCCACACCTCGCGTTCGCATGTTGTGCCTCGTTAGTGGGAAATTTTGACCGCTAAACCTAGCTCCAGAATTTTTTTCGAAAACGACTCTAACCAACTCAAATCAAGACGAGAAATCCTTGGCGCCTCAGGTTGATAGGACTTTCGTGCCACCCCATACAGTAATACTCCCCGCACTTCCGCATTTAGAGCCACATCTCGTAAAAACTTTAAATAACTATTCTGCTCGTGCTCAGAAGGCGGCAAACCGTCAAAATCAAAAACACATGTCTGTATCCAGGTATCGCATAGGGAAGCTGCTGTTTCTAAATTAGAACTGGTTTTACTCAATGAAAATGGGGAGTCGTTGATACGAGCAACTCCCTCCTTCGTAACGCTATCGACCTTAAACCAAACCTCCCCGGTTATCGTCTTTAGCTGCGCGATCCCGAGCTGAACGTCTTTTTGATGAATAAGACTTCCGTTTGTTATCAAAACAGTTTTTACGCTGGCATCAACAGGAAGATCAGATCGTGTTTGTGCCAATAATTCGACCACATCGGAAAAGTTTGGCGACGAGGTTGGCTCACCATTTCCAGAAAATGCTATATCGTTGAGACGCCGCATCCCCTCTGGAACTTCCTCTCTCAAGTAGTTACCCACCAGAACTTTTTGAAGAAAACTCTTTAACTCAAAATTGAGATCAGGTAACGATACCGGTGGAGGAGCGCCCCTGACAAGATTTGGAACTTGGCAATAAATGCAGCGCCAGTTACACGCATTGTTCGTATTTAAATTGATCCCCACGGAGAGGCCACCTGCCCGGCGCGAGATGACCGGATATACATATTTGTAGCCTTCCAAATCTCTGTCGTGATTTTCAGTTGTTAACATTGCTTAATTACTAACCCGCCATCGCGGCAAAGCAAATCTGCTTATTCATGAATAAGGTCAGATTTTTCTAAAATGATTGGCTCGCCGTGGGGTGTTCGCTCACAGGCTCGCCTCCATCCGCGTACGTGCTCAGATAGCGTCAGTTCATCAATTAACCCCTTGGACATCAATACACCCTCCAATGCGCGTAATGCATGTTCATAGTATGTATCACCAAGATCTGGATCTCCGCTCGCTTGTGCAAGTTTAATCTGTTGGCCTAGTGCCTCTGACCACTCGTCCCAGGTAAATAACCCTTGCGCCTGGAGACTGAGCATGAGGGCGAAGGTATCTGCCTGCCAAGGCTCAGCAAAGACCTCGAGCAACATGTCCTCAGGTACTCTATTGAAAATATCCGATAACTTGGTCTCAGCCATTTCTAGGTCGCAGGCTTCAAATAGGGTTCAAACGCATCGATAGAAACTGTTGATTGATGATCCGCCCTGCCCCCCCACAACTCTGAAGCAGAGAATACCACTGTATAAAGCCACTGAGGACTCTCTGAGCCTTCGGATACCACAGCGTCCGGATAGACATGACATCCACGTATCGCCTCAACAACACCGATTTTATCTTGCGCATACTTAGGGAGCCTGGTGTGGCCGGAGCTCTCAATTATGAGGGTTTTAACCTTGGAACCAACTGAGAAACAAGGTTTACGATTTGTCGGTCTTTCAAAGTTACCGCGCATGAACGCTTTGTTGATGTTTTTTATATCAAGCGGCTTGAGCGCCTCGTCAATGTCCCCATTTGACCGACACGCTTCGAGCTCTGCGATGGAAACAAGTCCTTTCACGACCGCCGTCGAAGATAGCGTATTTATCCACCTCTCATAGTAGCTCCACGACAAATATTCCTCCTCAGATATTTGCTCTTGAGCATGCCTGAATACGTCAATGTTCCAAACACCGAGGGATAGAATCGAACGCTGGAGCCCGAGCACTCTTCCCTCCCACTCGTTGTGAAAGGCTGGCTCATCCTCCTCTCGATAGATCTCACCAAAGGAAAGATCACCCCCTAAATCGTGTACCTTAGGCATCCG
>JAURFP010000043.1 GCA_030834275.1 Burkholderiales bacterium
GAACTGTCACCTACTTAACCAGTTTACTTTACAATCTCATCTTCGTTCTTTATTACCGATGAGCCCTCAAAATGAGCCCGATGCTGAATTTCGCGGTGAAAGCCGCAAGACGTGCTGGAGATATAATCGTTCGCGCTTCAGACAATATTGAAAAAATCAAAATCCAACAAAAGTCGACAAACGATTTTGTCTCTGAGATAGACCGAGCAGCCGAGTCGGCAATCATTGAGAGCATCCAGAAGGTTTACCCTGATCATGCATTCTTAGCTGAAGAATCAGGAGTCACCGGAGACTCAGATTATGTCTGGATTATTGATCCTTTGGACGGAACAACAAATTTCTTACATGGATTTCCAGTTTATGCAGTGTCAATCGCCCTCTCCTTTAAAGGGCAAATCCAACTCGCGGTAGTTTACGATCCAAACAGGAATGACTTATTTACAGCAACGCGGGGCGGTGGCGCTTACCTAAACGAAAAAAGAATCCGAGTCTCAAAACGTGAAAAATTAATAGACTGCTTAATCGGTACAGGTTTTCCGTTCCAAATGGGCGCCGATATAGATACTTACGCCGAAATGTTCAAAGCTTTAACTTTGAAAACAGCTGGGATTCGTCGTCCAGGAGCGGCAGCACTGGATCTCGCCTATCTTGCTGCTGGCAGAATAGATGGCTTTTGGGAAATGGGGTTAAAACCGTGGGATATGGCCGCGGGGGTACTACTCATTACCGAAGCGGGGGGGCTAGTAGGAGACTTTTCGGGAGAACAAGATTTTCTGGAATCCGGGAGAATTGTCGCAGGGAACCCAAAAATATTTGCGCAAATGTTAAAAGTACTGGGCCCGCACGTTAAAAAATTACCCAATTAAAAACAAAACCATTTATCTAAACCGGTGACTCCAGAATCCGAAAAACACACTCCAATGATGCGCCAATACTTGGGCATAAAAGCGGAGCACAAAGACAAGTTATTGTTCTACCGGATGGGAGATTTTTACGAACTATTCTTTGATGATGCGGAGGAAGCATCGAGGCTTCTAGATATAACTTTAACATCTAGAGGAAACTCAGCCGGAGAACCCGTTAAGATGGCTGGCATTCCACATCATGCCGCCGAGCAATATCTTTCAAAGTTACTCAAATCCGGAAAATCTGTCGCGATCTGTGAGCAGGTTGGAGATGTCTCGGCATCCAAAGGTCCTGTTGAACGCAAAGTCACTCGTATTGTTACCCCAGGAACACTTACAGAAGCCTCTTTGTTAAACGGTAGAGAGGAGAATATCCTTCTCACCTGCCATATAAGCGAAGAAACATGTGGTTATGCATGGTTATCAATCGCAAGTGGTGCCTTTAAAATTCTGCAGACGGCTCATCGAGATATCTCCGATGAAATTCAAAGAATAAGACCTCGGGAAATTGTCGTAAGCGACAAATTTCCAATTGAGAAGCTGGACATGTTGAATATCCCAATAAATCGCATTGAAAGCTGGCATTACGATTACGGCGTAGCTAAAAAAACTCTAGAAGACCACTTTAACGTTAAGAGCCTAAAGTCGTTTGGATGTGAAGACCAACATCTAGGAATATCTGCAGCCGGCGCCTTACTCAGATACGCTCAAAATACCCAAGGTCAAAAACTAAATCATGTTAAGAATATTTCATCCGAATCAAATGAGGAGTGCCTTCAACTTGATCACACAACGAGAAAAAACCTAGAAATCAACGAGACACTCTCTGGCGAACGATCCCCATCACTCCTCTCCACGATAGACAACTGCACCTCGCACATGGGCAGTCGGTGGTTATCGCACGCAATAAATCACCCACTAAGAAATCACGATGCGATCCGATCAAGGCAAGACTTGATCTCGTGGATGATTGAACCCGATAATCGACGTAGAAGCCAAAGCATTAGAGACTTGATACGAGGCATCTCGGACATTGAAAGAATCAGCACACGAGTTGCCATGGGTACAGCAAGACCGAGAGACCTATCTGCACTTCGCGATTCGATCATGCTTCTACCCGATCTTCGGGCCTCTCTAACGGGTTGTGAAATTGAACTAGCAAAACAAGTCCTCAGTGACCTTAATTGCGATCCAACTTTGAGTGATTACCTCAAAACCGCCATTCTTCCAGAGCCGGCGAGTATCATTGTAGACGGCGGCGTTATCAATAACGGGTTTGATGAGGAACTAGATAAGCTTCGAGAACTACAACATAACCACAGCGCCTTCCTCCTTGAACTCGAGGAAAAAGAACGGGAACGAACCGGGATCTCCAACCTAAAAGTCGAATTTAACCGAGTCCATGGTTTCTATATTGAGGTTTCAAAACTCAATACAAAAGAGATTCCTGAAGACTATAGAAGACGGCAAACGCTCAAGAACGTAGAGCGCTACATTACACCTGAACTAAAAGAATTCGAGGACAAGGCTCTATCGGCGAAAGATCGCGCCCTCAGCAGAGAAAAACTTTTGTACGCCCAAGTTCTCGAAGAGGTCAACAGCTTCCATGACATCCTCAAAAAAGCGGCGCGAGCTATTGCAATTTTGGATGCGCTGAGAAGCCTCGCTGAGTTAGCTCAAAGAAACAACTACACGAAACCTACTTTCACTAACGATTTATCAATTCATATTGAGAAGGGAAGACATCCAGTTGTAGAGAACTCCTTGACGACATTCGTCCCGAACGATACGGCTCTGAACGATAAAACTAGAATGCTAGTGGTAACTGGGCCAAATATGGGTGGCAAATCAACTTATATGAGACAAAATGCACTCATAGTTTTATTAGCTCATATAGGGAGCTTTGTTCCTTGTGAAAGTGCATCTATTGGACGAGTGGATCGCATATTTACTCGTATCGGAGCATCGGATAATTTATCTTTAGGACAATCGACTTTTATGGTTGAAATGTCCGAAACGGCGAACATTCTCCATAATGCGACCGAGCAAAGTTTAGTGTTAATGGATGAGGTTGGACGCGGTACATCGACTTCAGACGGATTAGCTTTAGCAACATCCATTGCTCGACAACTCATTGAGATTAATAAAAGCTACTGCCTATTTGCTACGCATTACTTTGAACTTACTGAGTTATCGGACCATCACCCGTCGGTGCGAAATGTGCATGTATCTGCAATTGAGCATGATGACAGGATTGTGTTTCTTCACAACGTACTGGATGGTCCGGCATCACAAAGCTACGGCATAGAGGTCGCAAAATTAGCAGGGCTACCCAGACGAGTGATTGAAGCTGCAAAATTAGAGCTTCAACAAATTTGGCGAAATAATGAGCGCCCAAATATTCAACAACATCTTTTTGATAAAAGTAATCAAGAAGTCGGGGACAGATTGAAGGAAAAAATTTCGGTTATTGAACCCGACCAATTGAGCCCTAAGGATGCTTTAGAAGTTATCTACGAGTTAAAAAAAATATCAACGGACATCTAAAAACGTCATCCAAATAGACCTAGCATCTACCGGCATCACCATGTGGAACAAAGGTCTACTCCTCCGCTGGCGAATCGCAGAACTCTTTTGTAAACTTGCGTTTTCCGTACATTGTTTCTTTCTCGCATGCGCAGACGGATGACCCATCACCCACGTCTTTGACTATGCAGACGGTCGTATCGTCCTTCACATGACAACCGCAAGAATCCTTATCATCCGCGTAACTTCCGGGCAAATACACAAAAAAACTCGATATTAATAAGGCTAATATTGTTAGTGATATCTTCATAAGTATCCGTCCTTTCAATATTAAAATTAGATACCTCTTCTCCTCTTAATTTCAGTGGAGAGCTGAAAAACCGCCATTGCGTAATTTTGACTGGGATTGTATCGAGTAATCGAATAAAAATTTTGGAATGTTATCCAGTATTCATTACCATCAATCGCTGCGAGGGATATAAGAGCTACTTTTTCCTTTGCATCGATATCCGAAACCGACAGTCCGACATCATGTAGATCTTTCATTACCAACCTTGGCTTACTGGACCCCACAAGAGTTTCCACTTTCTCATTGCCCTCAGGTATAGATACGACCGACGCAATGTTTCCTTGGGAAATCCAACCAAAGCGCGCAAGATAGTTGGCGACACTCCCTACTGCGTCAGCGACGCTGTGCTCCAAATCCGCACGGCCATCTCCATCAAAATCAATAGCATACTCTCGATAGCTAGACGGCATAAATTGAGCAATGCCTAGAGCCCCCGCGAAGGAACCTCGCACCTCGAGCGGATCCAGCTGATTATCACGCGCCATCAAGATAAACTGTTCTAACTCAGAGAGAAAATACTTGTTTCTGCGCTCTCCGTAGAACCCGAGCGTAAACAAAGCGTCGAGGACTCGATGTGTGCCTGTGAAAGAACCGTAATTCGTTTCTACCCCTATAAGAGCAACAATAATTTCCTGGGGAACACCATACTTCTCCGTGGCTTGATCTAAAACCACTTGGTTAGCAGACCAAAAATTTACCCCCTCCTTTATCCGGTAATCAGTTACATATCGTTCGCGGAAATAATGCCATGGCCTAGAAGTCGCAGGCCTTTTGAAGGCCTCTAAGATACTCTGCTGCTTTTCTGCTGACGAGATGATAGTGGCGAGATATGCCTCATCTAAACCATGCTTACTAGCAACCTCACGAGCAAACTTTTTTATATTTGCGATCGCGTCGTCAGCCTTGCCCAAACTTGTCCCGAGGCAAAACAACATAACCGAAAGAAAAACCCGTACTGATGAATGAACCTTGCGTCTCAACGATGTAACCTTCGAGTAGGAGGTAGATGGCCTTACTCTACGCGGCGATCAATCACCAAGTCAACCTTCGAGCCGAGACTTGTTCTCTTCACTTCACCCACGAGGTCTCCGGTCGCCTCAATCGCATTACCGCTTTTTGATACTCTCGCACCCACTAGTACTGAAGTAAATTCAGACAATTTGCGACTCTGCTGTAAAGATTCGTTATCACCGATTGAAAACTCGAGCGGCAAGTCCTTAACTTCTACTTTTAATGCCGCAATTGGCATCGGTGGCCCATCGACTGCTCGTACGAAAATAAATACTGATTCGGTTGGCAACACCAAATCTCGAATTCGTTCATCCAATCGCAAACGACCAGTAATTAATGCCTGCGAGGTCTCCCCGGATTTTGATATTTTTGGCGACGTGCCAGGATCAGCAGAGACTTCGTTTCCTAATCGACGAGAGGCCTCAGCCACCCCCTCCTTCAGCGTTGAAACTAGATCCTCATCATCACGCACTAAACTTGCCAGAAGCGACCATCGCTTAATAGCCGTATCGTAGTCTGCGTTGGCGAATGCTATAGACCCACCGAGCGCCAAACCTTTTACATTATTCGGATCGTATTCCAAGGCTCGATCAATCAACTCCCCAGGTTCGTGATCTTTCATATCGACCAAAGCCAACGCCTCTGCGTAATCCACTAGTAAATTCGCATCATCTGGTGACAACTCATAAGCCCGCTTCCAAGCCGAAACAGACTCGTCAAAACGCCCCAATCCCTTGAGAGTTCGACCTAACATCACCCAACCCTCAACATCGGAAGGATCATCTTTGAGGTGGCCCTGAATTTTAGTAAGTATTTCTCCTAACTGTTCTAGGGTGAGATTCTCTTTTTGAATCTCAACAAATTCAGTAACGCTCTGCGCTTCGGGTTGACCAATTTTAAGATAAAGACCGAGACTACCAATGGGAACCATCACAAAAATCAATCCAGCCGCAAAGAACCGATCAATCTGTGAGCCAGTCGCCACCTGGGTTTTATGATCCCCTATTTCATCCCTCTGCGCCCTAAGTTCTAGATCGATCATCTCCTCTTCGTAAGCAGCACGATCAATATCTCCATTTTGAAATCGGCGTTCGATGATTTCATAATCCCCTCGAAGGATATCCAAGTTACTACGTCCTCTGGATCTTCCGATTTCACCTACTTTGAACTTAAAAATCACAAGACCGAGAAAACCGATGACGAGTACGAGAACTGCTCCAATAAAAAAAGACAGTACCGTCATAACTGATCCTTATCACCACGCAATAATGCTCTCAAATCCTCACGATTAGCAGGATTAAAATCAGAATCCGGCTCCGCGCGCCGCTTCAGTTGACTACTTACCAAAAACGCAATCGCGAGCACTAACAAAAGAAACGGCCCAAACCAGAGAGCCCAGGTTTGCCACTTAACTGGGGGATCATACAAAACAAAGTCACCGTATCTCTCGACCATATACCGCTTGATCTCTTGCTCAGACTTTCCCTGACGAAGCATTCGCGATACCTGATTACGCAAATCAATCGCTAAACTAGCATTCGAGTCAGCGATTGTTTGGTTTTGACAAACCAAACACCTTAGCTCTGCACTGATACTTTTAACTTTTTCCTGAAAGTCTGCACTCAAGTCAGATGACGGCTGGGCATTTGAGATTGATGATAGGCTGAGAAAAAATAACCACGCCGTAGACAGGAAAAATTTTTTAGTCACTGCAAACTCTCAACTAATGGCAATAATTCATCTTGTATCTCGGTGGAACTTAAAGGTCCTATTTTTTTATACCGGATGACCCCACTCTTATCAATCAAAAACGTCTCTGGCACACCGTAGACCCCGAAATCCATCCCCACCAGACCATCTATATCGACCGCGACAGCTGAATACGGATTTCCATGCTTACCCAACCAATCCGCAGCACTTTGAAAGCCGTCTTTATAGTTTAGGCCAACGATCATCACCCGATTCTGCGAAGCAAGCTCCATGAGCATTGGATGCTCATCCAAACATGGGGTACACCAAGACGCAAAAACATTTAGCACCCAGACTTTCCCAAGAAACGTTTCAGAGGTCACTACTGAATTTTCTTTCTGCAATTTGGGTAAAGAAAACTCGGGTATCGATTTCCCGATCAAGGGTGAAGGTACTTCCTGAGGATTGAGAAAGAGCCCCCTCCACAAAAATATGGCGACTAGGACAAAAACAGCGAGAGGGAGAAGATACTTGCGCAATTAAATTCCTATCGAAATATTTATAAACACATATGGCTCACGAACTAACGGTTGCCTGATTTGGCACCGACCTCCTCTTGGACCGGTACTTTTTATCAGAAATCGCTAATAGACCACCAAGCGCCATCAAGAACGCCCCGCCCCAAATCCAGTCAACAAATGGTTTTAAGTAAACCCTAACGACCCAAGAGCCATCCTCTAATGCCTCACCAAGGGAAACGTAAAGATCTCTAAAGAAGCCAGTGTCTATCGCGGCCTCAGTCATTGGCATACTCTGAACATGATAAAAACGCTTCTCAGGATACAGAGTAGACACGAGCTTTCCATCAGCACCATGAACGAAAACCGTTCCTTTGATCCCATTGTAATTTGGACCAATTAGGTCATCCAATGAGGCCAGACTAAATCTGTAACCGCTCAACTCGACAGACCCCCCTACCGCGAGTTTTACGTCACGCTCCTCCTCATAGCCCTTCACTAGTGTGACGCCAAAAATGAAAACTGCCACCCCAAAGTGAGCAACGAGCATTCCATAGTAAGACCTCGGCAGAGAATTAATAACTTGAAAAATAGTTCTCTCAGATCCCATTCTTATCCTTCGGATCTGCTCGAGCAGATTCACCAGACCCGACACCACGATCCAGAAACCCAGCAACAAACCTATCGATACGAATACCGACCAACCACCCATCAATATCGGAACAATAATTGCCGAAACAAGCGAGATCGCAAAAGCCCACTTGAGCTTTGTTGCAAGCTCTAGAGTTTTAGCATTCTTCCAGCGCAATACCGGGCCAATACCCATCAGAAACATGGCTGGCGCCATCAGCGGAAAGAAAATGGCATCAAAGTAAGGGGGACCCACCGATATCTTACCTAGACCCATCGCGTCTAAAAAAAGTGGATATAACGTACCGAGTAGGACCGATGCTGCGGCGACTACCAAAAGTACATTGTTTGCCAATAAAGCCGATTCTCGCGAGATAAAATTGAAGTTTCCGCCCAATCCTACTTTAGGTGCTCGCCAGGCGAACAGGAGCAGCGACGCTCCAATCACTACAATTAAAAATCCAAGGATGAATACACCTCTCTCTGGATCTGTCGCGAATGCATGGACCGACGTCAAAACCCCTGAACGAACAAGAAAGGTTCCAAGTAACGAAAGCGAAAAAGTAATTATGGATAGCAACACGGTCCAAATTTTGAAACTTCCTCGTTTTTCTGTCACAGATAATGAATGAATCAGTGCAGTTCCACACAGCCATGGCATGAAAGATGCATTCTCTACTGGGTCCCAAAACCACCAACCACCCCACCCTAGTTCGTAGTACGCCCACCAACTACCTAACGCAATACCGACGGTTAGGAAGCACCAAGCCGCCGTCGTCCAGGGACGCGACCATCTAGCCCAGGTCGAATCAAGTTTTCCACTAATCAAAGCCCCAATCGCAAATGCAAAAACTACGGAAAAACCCACATATCCCATATAAAGCATTGGTGGATGTATCACCATCCCCGGATCTTGCAACAACGGATTTAAATCCCGCCCATCGACTGCTGGCGGCAGCAATCTATCGAAAGGGTTGGACGTCAGTAGCATGAATAAATAAAAACCAATAGCAATTGCCGACATCACACCTAAAATTAAGGAACGCATTTCATCTGGCATTTGCTTGCTAAATAAAGAGACCGCCGACATCCAACCGCTAAGCATTAGTACCCATAAGAGCAAAGACCCCTCGTGGCTTCCCCAACTCGCCGCAAGCTTATAGGGCCAAGGCAATTGGCTATTGGAGTTGGATGCGACATTTAAGACAGAAAAATCATCGACCAAAAAAGAGGTCGCGAGACAACAAAAACCTGCCAGCGTAAGCAAGAAAATTACGTAGGAGCTATACCTCGGGAAAGCGATCAGGCGAGGACTCGAACGAACTGCCCCTCCGAAACAAATTAACGTCTGCGCAACGGAGACCCAGAGTGCCAAGATGATTGAAAAATGCCCTATTTCTGGGATCAAAAAAACCTCCTCGTAGCCATAAACCTATTCACTTAACTTCATCTCGCGAGCACGCTTGAGCGCTTCGGCAGCTTCGGGTGGCATATAGTTCTCGTCGTGCTTAGCTAGCACTTGATCCGCGATGAACGATCCGTTCTCGCTTAATCTACCCTGCGCAACTACTCCCTTACCCTCCTGAAACAAATCTGGAAGTATTCCCTCATAGGTGACATCGATCGCATGGATAGTGTCTGTGACCGAGAAAGAAACGCTCACGCCATCCTGTTTTCTTTGTAAGCTTCCGTCCACAACCATGCCACCAATCCTAAAAGCTCTTGCGACCGGAACCTTTCCTTCAACAACTTCCGTGGGAGTGTAAAAAAACACGAGGTTACTCTTGAAAGCTTTCAGAACAAGGAGCGCCGCTAAGGACACTAGAGCTAGCACAGCAATAATCAGCAATAAGCGCTTTTGCCTTGGTTTCATTTGTCCAAATGTTTAAAAATATCAGATCACTACGACCAGAAACAGCCCATGGAGTTCGATCACTTTTCGCGCAAACTAAATATTTCGATCGCGATAGCGAAAAGCGTTACAAGGTATGAACCCCAGACATATAGTCCATAGCCGCCCATATCAATAAAATTTTGTAAAGAACCCCATTCCATAAATTGATTTCCTCTACCTCAAAAGTAGAACGAGCGAATTCAATTGTTCAACCAACCAGAATTACGCTCACGGTCTCGAATAATTTTCCTAACTCGCAGCATCGAGACGGCGATCGAATACATCCAAAAACTGAGTGCCATCAAGAGCATTCCGAGAAGCATATCGCTGGCCATACTAGGAGCTTTAGTAAGTGATACCGAGGCGCCTTGGTGTAACGTGTTCCACCATTTTACCGAGAAGTAAATAATAGGAACATTAACAACACCTACAATGGCGAGGATCGCCGATGCTTTATCTGCTCGCCTAGGGTCTTCTATCGATGCCCTCAGCGCAATGAAGCCTACATAAAGAAACAATAGAACCAGTTCAGACGTTAGTCGAGCATCCCATACCCACCAAGTTCCCCAAGTGGGCCTACCCCAAAACGCTCCAGTCCACAGAGCTAAAAAAGTCATGAGAGCCCCTGTCGGAGCAAGCGCCTGCGCTAGCATCGATGACAAACGCGTGTTTAATATCAAACCTACCGCAGCCCAAAAAGCCATAACTACATATATGAACATAGACATCCACGCTGCTGGAACGTGAATAAAAATGATTCGATACGCTTCACCCTGCTGGTGATCCGTTGGCGCTACGAAAAATCCAATGTAAAGACCCGGTATACCGAAACATAACGCTAAAACAAAAAATACAGCTGCTATTTTTTTTGCGGCTGGGTAAAAATTCTGAGGAGTTGAGTATTTCCAAAAACGCATAAAGTGTAGGAGATGCAAAGTTTGCAAACAGGTCAACGCGGTTGGATTTCCCTGCACAAACACGCTAATTGTTGGGAAACTGATCGCTCGCTAGGCGTTATTCTAAAGCAATTTTCAAGGCAGCCGAGGTTGCGAGAGGGCATAAAGCTAGAGACAGACAGAGGAACGCGAGCAAAATAGAGAAATGTCCGGTTGTCTCCACCCCCTGCAAAGCAGCAACAGTGCCTCCAACCCCAAAGATTAATACTGGAATATAAAGGGGGAGAATTAAAAGTGCGGTTAATGCCGCCCCGCTTCGCACCCCAAGCGTTAACGCAGCACCGACCGACCCTATTAAGGAAAGCACTGGAGTACCAATTAACAAAGTAAGCGCCATTATCCACGAAGCCTCAGAGCTAATGCCGAACTGCATACCAACGAAAGGCGACAAAATAACGATTGGCAAGGTCGTAAATAGCCAATGCGCAAAAATTTTTGAAACCACAATTAGCACTAATGGCTCCCCTGACAGAAGAAATTGCTCTAGAGAGCCATCAATGAAATCACCCTCAAACATCCGATGGAGCGCCAACAAAGACGAGAGCAACGCCGCCACCCAAACCACGCCGGGCCCCACTGTTCTTAAGCTGCCAGTATCAGGGCCAACAGCAAAAGGGAATAATGAAGCAACAATCAAAAAAAAGAAAAATATCGTTGCAATATCGGTTTTCTGCGTCAGCGAAATCTTAAATTCACGAAGCAAAACAGCCAAAAATAATGATCGTGAGGACATAGTCAGTTGATAGTCAAGATTTTTGGCCTCACATCTAGTCCAATTTCTTGATGCGTCGTATAAATCAAAAAACCGCCATTAGAAACGTGTTCTGAGAGCGCGGCACTTAACAACTCTGTAGAACTTTTATCGAGCGACACAAAAGGTTCATCAAGAATCCAGATAGGTCTTTCACGTGAGATCCGTAAGCGAGCAAGCGCAACCCGCTTACGTTGACCAGCAGAGAGTCTACTAACCGGCACTGATAACTTCGAATGCAGATCTTGTTTGCGTAGAGCCTCACGGATGGTAGCTACATCAGAGTCAATACCCATGACGGAGAGAGAAGCAATCAAATTTTCTTCCGCCGTAAGATTCCCTTTAAGCGCATCAAAGTGCCCAAGGTAGTTTACTAAACGCGAATAGTCATGACCGAGAGCTCGGATGTCCTTATTCGCCCAATGAACTTCACCAGCATCAGGGCGAGAAAAACCACAAAGGATCCGTAATAGCGTAGTCTTCCCCGAGCCGTTTACTCCATTTACAAGGAGCGCTTCTCCCTCTTCTAAACTAAAATTCAAATCCTCAAAAAGTTTTTTATAACCACGCGTAGTCGTGACCGACTTGAGTTCTAACACTTTCGAAAAAACCTCTAAGACTTGGGGCGCTCTAAAAATGCAAAGACGCCCATTCCAACAATCATCGAAACTACGAATACAACTGCTTCACTGTACCCCATACCAAAGGCCACTAAACTTGGCCCGGGACAGAAACCAGCAATCCCCCAACCGATACCAAAAATTAGACTTCCTAAAACTAATCTTTTATCGATAGTTGTGTTGGTTGGAAGAGCCATCGGCTCCCCGAGAAGACTTAGGGTACGAGTTTTTGCAAAGCGGAACGTCACGAGACCAACTGCTATTGCCCCACCCATAACAAAGGCCAATGAAGGATCCCAATTCCCGGCAAGATCCAGAAACCCTACTACCTTTGCCGGATTTGACATTCCGGATACGATCAAACCTATTCCAAAA
>JAURFP010000044.1 GCA_030834275.1 Burkholderiales bacterium
AGGATCAAACTCTTCAGTTCAATCTCTTTTTGCCCCGGCAAGCCGGGACAGGCTCTTACTCAAAAAATTCTATTAACAAGAATCCTATTAAGTATGAGCACTTCATTTACTGCTATATATTTTGAGCAAACTGGCCTAATAAAAGACCAGTACACGCGTCAAAAACACTACGCAGCACAAAGTGCCCACACGCTTTAGCTATCCAAATTTTTAAAGAACAACTGCCTGGCAAATGGTTGCGGGGGCAGGATTTGAACCTACGACCTTCGGGTTATGAGCCCGACGAGCTGCCAGACTGCTCCACCCCGCGATCGCCAATACAGAAGCGGGATTATAGCACTGTTTTTTCTAGAAAAACAACCTTATCATGAGTCAAAACCTAATTAATTGAAGGGGATCCAGGCACGTTGATTTCAGGAAATTCAGTGCTGCCGGATACATCCCCATCAGCAGTTGGATTGCCCTCGGCAAGAAGTGGTAGTTGCTCAGACCCAGCGTTATCAATTTCTAATATTTCCCCCAAATCGTTGAGGGACGGTAACGCAGCCAAAGAACTTAAACCGAGATCATCTAAAAAACCCTTCGTAGTGCCAAACAATTCAGGCCTACCAGGAGTCTCTCTGTGCCCAACCACATCAATCCAACCCCTAGCCTCTAAAGATCTCAATATATTGGGCGACACCGATACGCCCCTAATTTGCTCGATATCCCCGCGCGTAACGGGTTGCTTGTAGGCAATAATTGCCAAAGTCTCCAATACCGCTCGAGAGTACTTCGGAGGCTTCTCCGGCTCCAACCTATCCAAATTGGACTGAAATTTCGCCTTCACCTGAAATCGCCATCCACTGGCAACCTGCACGAGGCTAGCACTGCGAGAAGCCCAATCCTCCTCGATACTAGCCAAGGCGCGTTTTATCTGAGCGCCATCCAAATCCTGCTCGAAAATTGATTTGATATCCGAAATCGACAGAGGCTCCTCTGAAGAGAGAAGCGCGGCCTCGATCGTCAACTTAATCTCATCAATTTCCGCTTGCGATAATTCCATCTGACAACCTCACGTAAATGGTCGATAAAACCCCTTGCTGAGACAGGGTTACCGATGACTCCTTGGCCAATTCCAACAGAGCCAAAAATGAAACCACGAGGTACTGGACCCCTTTCTCAATATCAAACAAATCCTCAAAACGAATGAATCGTTGGTCCTTCAATTTTCTCAATACCAAACTCATGTGCTCTCTAACTGAGAGCTCATCTCGCGAGATTTTGTGATGCTGGTTATTTTTAGCGCGATTCATAATAGAAATCCAAGCATTCCGCAAGTCATCCACACTAACCCCCGGCATTACGACTTCCTGCGTTTTTTCAAAGAAAACGTGCGCTTTCGAAAAGTCTCTTCCTAATTGAGGCAATACCTCAAGTTGAGCAGCAGCCTCTTTCATTCGCTCGTATTCAATTAACCTTCGAACCAATTCAGCCCTGGGATCAACCTCCTCGTCGTCCTCGACTGCAACCCGAGGCAGCAACATTCTGGATTTAATTTCAGCCAACACAGCAGCCATCAAAAGGTACTCTGCTGCCAGCTCAAGATTTTGCTTTCGCATTTCATCAACGTAGACCATGTACTGGCGGGTGAGCTCCGCCATCGGAATATCGAGAACATCGAGATTTTGCTTTCTGATGAGAAATAGCAGCAAGTCGAGCGGCCCCTGGAATGACTCAAGCATGATGCGGAGAGCCTCAGGCGGGATATAGAGATTTTCAGGTACATGAAATATCTCCTCCCCACGAAACATACCGACCGGCTCGCTAATCTTATGGTCGATAACAGGCTCAAGGATATTTCCCACGACTTTCCTTTAATAACACTAGATATAGTGCATTATGAACCAAAAATACCTAGATAATCTACTACATGTCCTATTTTTTTGTAAAACTTACCTCACTATGGGACACCCCTGCTTGGATCGTATCCCCAGCCACAAACTCACCTCTGAGTACAGCCTTCGAAAGCGGATTTTCTATGTATTCTTGAATTGCCCGCTTCAGCGGCCTCGCGCCAAAATTTTGATCGTAACCCCGTTCACTCAGAAGGGCTATGACATCAGATTGGACGTCAAATCCCAGCTCCAACTTCGCCAGTCTTTGCTCCAGTCTTGAAAGTTGTATTTTCAATATTCCAGCAACTTGGTCTTTTCCAAGCGCGCGAAAAACTGCGATTTCGTCAATCCGATTTACAAATTCTGGGCGGAAAGTAAGCTTGACCTCCTCTAGCACAGAGGCCTTCATAGCATCGTAATCAGATTGATTCATTCCTTGAATGATCGAAGAACCAATATTCGATGTCATCACGATCACAGTGTTTTTGAAGTCAACCGTTCGACCTTGTCCGTCAGTCATTCTCCCATCATCCAATACCTGTAAGAGCACGTTAAAGACATCCGGATGGGCTTTTTCAACCTCATCAAGCAAGATGACAGAATAGGGTTTTCGGCGAACCGCTTCGGTAAGATAGCCTCCTTCCTCATATCCAACATATCCTGGCGGCGCCCCAATCAACCTCGCGACAGAGTGCTTTTCCATAAATTCGGACATATCGATCCGAATTAAATGATCTTCAGAATCGAATAAAAATTCTGCTAACGCTTTGCATAGCTCAGTTTTTCCTACACCGGTGGGGCCAAGAAACAAAAAAGAGCCATACGGCTTGTTTGGATCACTCAGACCCGCTCTTGATCGTCGAACCGCATCACCTACTAAGCGAACTGCTACATCCTGGCCAACCACTCTACGCCGGAGCACATCGTCCATACTCAATAACTTTTCTCGCTCGCCACTCATCATTTTGGAAACCGGTATCCCTGTCGCCCTTGAAACGACCTCCGCAATCTCGTCTGCGCCGACTTCTGTCTTCAACAACGAGAGCTGTTTTTTATCTTCGGGCTTGACTACCGCCTCTTGATTTAGGCGCGCCTCAAGCTCAGGGATCGAACCATATTGGATTTCAGACATCCTTTGCCAGTTACCGTTACGTTTCGCGTCTTCCATCTCTAGACGAAGCCTATCGAGCTCCTCTTTGACACCCTTAAAATCCTGCACGGAGGATTTCTCCGACTTCCAAATTTCCTCAAGGTCGGAATACTCCTTCTCCAATCTAGCAATTTCAGCCTCAATGACCTCAAGTCTTTTCTTCGACGCATCATCGGCCTCTTTACGCACCGCCTCTCGCTCAATTTTCAGCTGGATCAGCCTCCGGTCAATCTTGTCCAGCGGCTCTGGTTTAGATTCAATTTCCATTTTTACCCTAGCAGCCGCCTCATCGATTAAATCGATAGCTTTATCAGGAAGAAAACGGTCGGTTATGTATCGATTCGATAACTCAACGGCGGCTACAATCGCAGGGTCCGTAATATCAACACCGTGATGCAACTCATATCTCTCCTGCAAGCCGCGGAGAATTGCGATGGTGCTCTCTACAGAAGGTTCCGCCACCAGTACTTTTTGGAATCGCCTCTCTAGCGCCGAGTCTTTTTCAATGTATTTTCGATACTCATCGAGGGTTGTGGCGCCAATACAATGTAATTCACCCCTTGCAAGGGCGGGCTTCAACATGTTTCCCGCATCCATCGCGCCTTCGGTTTTTCCAGCCCCAACCAGCATGTGAATTTCATCGATAAAAATAATACTTTGACCTTCATCTTTGGCGAGCTCTTTTAAGACTGCTTTAAGTCGCTCCTCAAAATCCCCCCTGTACTTCGCGCCCGCTAAAAGAGAGGCAAGATCGAGAGATAAAACCCTTTTACCCCGTAGACTTTCTGGAACTTCTTCGTTAACAATTCTTTGCGCTAGCCCTTCAAGAATGGCGGTCTTCCCAACTCCAGGCTCGCCAATTAGCACAGGGTTATTCTTCGTACGCCGCTGCAAAATTTGAATGCATCGACGTATTTCGTCATCGCGACCAATTACCGGATCAAGCTTTCCGCGTCGGGCCTGCTCAGTTATATCTACTGTGTATTTCGTCAAAGCCTCCCGCTGCGACTCAACTTCTGCGCTGTTGACCGATTCGCCTCCACGGATATCCATTACCGCTTTCGATATTGACTGATAAGCCCCGCCATTTTTTTCAATTAAATCGCGACTTAACCCTTTTTGCTTTGCCAGTGCGAGCAATACGACTTCGGTCGAAATGAATTCGTCTTTTAATTCGTTAGCAATCGATTCGGCATTTTTAAGTAATGATTGTAGATCACGGGACAGTCCAACCTCATCGATTCCTGTCACACTGGGAAGCTTTTTAAGTTCTTGATCCAGATCGTCTTCGAGAGCTTTTACACGAACTCCAGCACGATTAAGCAATGACTTAACAAAACCATCCTCAGATTGGATTAGGGCAGCCAAAAGGTGCTGCGGCTCGATGTATGAGTTATTATTCTTCCCAGCTAGACTTTGCGCTTCCGATAACGCCAACTGAAATTTTGTAGTTAACTTATCAATTCTCATAAGTACCCCGAGGGTTTGATTTTCATTGAGATATAAATGATGATGATCGGATGAATTTCAAGGGGGCATAGGTCATAATAATTAAAAGAAAGACACCAAAACTATCGACGACATCATTGAATTTCTTCGAGTAAAAACTAAACATGAGACGAATCAGCTTTTTCTTGGCGACATTAACCGCTTCGCTGGCATTACTTGCAGAAGCGAACAGCGATCAAAACACGGAAGCACTAAAAACCCAAATAGACGAGGTAAGCGACGAATTCATCGCAAAGCTTAGTTCGGCCCTTAAAAATGCGCTTAAAGCCGATGGGCCAGTCTCGGCTATTGAGGTTTGCAAAACCGTCGCCCCTTCGCTGACGAATACGTTATCGGGCAGAGAAGGTTGGAATATTTCCCGGGTTAGCCTTCGCATTCGGAATCCGATGATTGGAAGTCCGGATGTTTGGGAGCAAGCCCAACTCATCAGGTTTGATGAAATGAGCGCCGAGGATGTCGCGGGTCCGATAGCAGCGGTGAGCGAGATAATTGAAGAACCACAAGGACGCTACCTGAGATATATTCGCCCACTCAAAGTACAGCGGGTATGCCTCACTTGCCACGGCACGAAAGACGACATCCCGGAACAGGTAGCCACCAAACTCGTAGAGCTCTACCCGCATGACAGAGCGACCGGGTATACGATTGGTCAAAATAGAGGCGCACTTTCCATAAAGGTATTATTAGAGGATTGAGGTGAGGATGCGCGCTATAGGCAAAGACGAGGAGGACATCCCAGCTTGGTCGTACGTTGCCATCGATATAGAAAAAGCACTCGCTGAAGATATCGGTTCTGGCGACATAACCGCCTCGCTAATCTCAAAAAATGCCACTGCTACCGCAACCATCATTACACGAACAAACTGTGTTCTTTGTGGAACGCGTTGGGTCAACGAGGTATTCAAACAGCTCGACGCTGGGATACAAATAAAATGGAATTATGCTGATGGAGACTCGGTAAACGCGAAAAGCACCCTTTGCACACTATTTGGCTCGTCACGCAGTTTGTTGTCGGGGGAACGAGTAAGCCTAAATTTTCTTCAAACCCTTTCAAGCGTTGCGACAAAAACTAGATTCTATTCCGACCTTATCAAACATACACAGGCGGCGATTCTTGATACTCGAAAAACCATTCCAGGCCTTCGACGCGCTCTCAAGTACGCAGTCAAAACAGGTGGCGGGACTAATCATCGGATCGGATTATTCGATGGAATCTTAATCAAAGAGAATCACATTTCTGCGACCGGAGGAATCCGACAAGCGCTCGACGCGGCAAAAAAACTGGGGCTTAACGTTCCCATACAAATTGAAGTAGAGAATCTTGGGCAACTTGATGAAGCCCTACATGCTGGAGCCACATTAATTCTCCTTGATAACTTTGACTTGGACACAATGCGCAAGGCTGTTTTGTTGAACGACGGTCGCGCGCAGCTAGAAGCGTCAGGAGGTATTACAAAAGAATCGATAGTTTCAATCGCGGAAACGGGCGTAAACCGAATATCAATTGGGACGCTTACTAAAGATATTGAAGCAATCGATCTTTCAATGCGATTTAGCGATTAGAACTTATATTTTTTGCGCGACCATCCCGACAAGTGACGCCATACCCTGGTGCTTCGGGCCTTCGTCTAAAACTTCTTCATAAACCTGTAAATCTAGAACCCTCCAGTCACGAAACCACTCTCTCAATAATGATTCTGTGTAAAGGTTTTCGGCCTTCCCTGGACCACCTGATGTGTAATTTAACTGCCCTATTTCGTAACCCTGCAAAATCAATCGGCCACCGGGCTTTAAACATTTCATAAAAATATCGTGAAGCTTTTTGCGATCCTCTTCATCAGAAAATTGGATAAAAATACAAACTACGACATCAAAAGTTTTCTGTGGGACATCCCATGAAAAAATATCGGAACATTGAAAATCGACGTTAACCGCATTTTTTTGTGCTAGACGTTTAGCTTTTTCTATCGCATGACTAGAAATATCAACTGACGTAACCACGTGACCCCCACTCGCTAGCCACACTCCATTTCTACCCTCTCCGTCCGCAACCGCTAAAACCCGAGCCGAGGGCAAGATAAATTTACTAGCTCGCCTTAGATACTCATTTGGCTTCGTACCAAAAATGTATTCTTCTGTTGAGAATCTCGCATTCCAAAATTCTTTCGCATCCGGCTCACTCATGAACTACAACTTTTTCGCAATCACGTCAGCGATTGCATCGCGTTCAGCTTGCACAACAATCGGTGCGGCACTTTGCTTAATCGCAATATCTGGATCCTTCAAGCCATGGCCGGTTAGCGTACAAACAATTGTGGACCCAGTTGGAAATTTATCCGCTTTCAGGTCCTTCATGAGTCCCGCTATCGTTATGGCAGAGGCTGGTTCACAAAAAATTCCCTCCCTCTCAGCTAATAGCTTCTGCGCTACTAGAATTTCATCGTCGGTACACTCATTAAACCACCCGTTAGATTCTTTCTGCGCGGCCCAAGCAAGTTTCCAAGAAACTGGATGACCAATTCGAATCGCTGTCGCCAAGGTCTCCGGCGAGTCAACCATCGCATTTCTTAAGAACGGTGCGGCGCCACTCGCTTGATAGCCCACCATTACGGGTCTCTTCGACGAAACTTTTGGAGAGAGGTACGCACAATTGCCCCCACAATGATTACAACTACCGCACGTTACCCCCGCCGCTTCGCTGTACCCAATCCAATGTGCTGAGATATTTCCGGCATTTCCCACGGGAAGCACATGAAAATCAGGCGCATCGCCTAGAGCCTCTATTACCTCGAAAGCAATCGTCTTTTGCCCCTGCAACCGATAGGGGTTAATCGAGTTCACGAGATTCAAAGGCATACTGCTCGACAATTCCTGCACCAACCTCATACCATCGTCAAAATTCCCCTTTATCTGCAGAACGGTGGCTCCATGCATCATGGCCTGAGAGAGTTTTCCTAAAGCTATTTTTCCATCTGGGATCAGTACAAAACTTTTAATCCCCGCGCGCGCCGCATAAGCTGCTGCTGCCGCAGAGGTATTACCAGTTGACGCACAAATGATCGCCTTTGCACCAGATTCCACCGCCTTCGTAACGGCCATTGTCATGCCGCGGTCTTTAAACGACCCGGTAGGATTTAATCCCTCAAATTTACAAAGAATACGATGGTTTCCGCCAATCTGAGCGGGCAAGTTCATTAACTCAATCAGCGGCGTATTTCCCTCATTTAAGGTCACTACAGGTGTTGAAGCAGTAACAGGGAGCCGCGTCCTGTATTTGTTAATTAGCCCTTCATAGTGTTTCGACATGCTATGTTCCAATTAATCACTCGTTAACAAAATCTAAATGTTCCATACGCAGCATCACGACTTTCCCGGTGATGCTGTCTAACTT
Source organism: Burkholderiales bacterium (assembly GCA_030834275.1). Lineage (GTDB taxonomy): Bacteria > Pseudomonadota > Gammaproteobacteria > Burkholderiales > Eutrophovitaceae > Eutrophomonas. The sequence continues at coordinate 7,928 of JAURFP010000044.1, forward strand.
CTCAATTCTCCCAAGCGCAGCTCGAATATTTCGCTCCCGAGTGACATGAGTCAGGATAATAATGTTTACCAACTCATCCTTGCCCATCGGCTCGCGCTGTCGCATTGCTTCGATCGAGACGGTGTTATCCGCCAAAATTCTCGAAATATCTGCCAGAACCCCCGGTCGATCACTCGCGCGTATTCTTAGGTAATAGGAGGTTACAACATCATCAATATCCAAGACTGGCTCATCCGACATCTGCCCTTTCTCAAAAGCAAAGTAAGGAACCCTCTGATCAGGGCTAGAATTAATAAGTCTAGAAATATCCACCAAATCAGCAATAACCGCCGAAGCTGTTGGCTCGGACCCTGCGCCAGCGCCATAATAAAGAGTCGGACCTACAGCGTCGCCCTGAACCAGTACCGCATTCATCGCACCACGTACAGCCGCGATGGAACTCTTTTCAGGCACTAAAGTGGGGTGTACGCGAAGTTCAATTCCAGAAGAAACCCGTCTCGCCATCCCGAGAAGCTTAATGCGGTAACCAAAGTCTTCCGCGGCATTGACATCAATCGGCTCTAGTTTTGTAATCCCTTCAGTAAAGACACGATTCGGTTGTACGCTAATGCCAAAAGCCAAAGCCGCAATGATCGACAACTTCTGAGCCGCATCAATACCCTCGATATCGAATGTAGGATCCGCCTCCGCGAACCCTAACCTCTGAGCCTCTTCCAGCGCCTCCGCGAACCCTGCCTGACGATCCCTCATCTGCGTCAGAATAAAGTTGGTGGTTCCGTTAACGATTCCAGCAACCCACTGGATTGAATTTGCGGTCAACCCCTCTCTTAACGCCTTAACAATTGGAATCCCACCTGCTACAGCAGCCTCATATCCGAGAATTCCATTGTGTTGACTTGCAAGATCAATGAGTTCATTTCCATGCTCAGCAAGTAAAGCTTTATTGGCTGTGATAACTGGTTTTCCCACTCGCATGGACTCGACCAAAATTGATTTTGCATCGGTCGTTCCACCTATAAGCTCGATGACAATCTCAACCTTTGGATCTTTTACAACGTCTAACGGATTAGAGTAAACCTTAACGTTCTCACCGAGAAAGGCTTGCGCTTTATTAACATCGCGGGCAGAGGCCGATACCAAATTGATGTTACAACCGGTTCGCCTCGAGATTTCATTTTTATTTCGCTCGAGAACGTTCACTACGCCACGTCCAACGGTCCCGACGCCAATCAGGCCAATTGATAAAGATTTCATTTCTAATTTCTCAAGATTACGGATTTAAAAAAGCGGTCAAGCAGCTCTGATCTTGCTCGGCTCGGTAACTTGCGGATGATTTTTAATAAGACCGTCTTTTCTAAACATATCTTTGATTCCCCTAACCGCCTGACGAATTCTCTCCTCATTTTCGATCAAAGCCAATCGAACATGATCGTCACCATACTCACCAAAACCTATTCCGGGTGCGGCAGCTAGCTTCGCCTCAGTTAACAGCTTTTTAGAAAATTCCAATGACCCCATACCAGCATAGGCGTCTGGGATCTTTGCCCACACATACATCGCCGCTTTCGGCTTCGCCACCATCCAGCCCGCTTCGTGTAAACCCTTGACCATGACATCCCTACGGCGCTCATAATTTTTTCGTATCTCTTCTACGCAGTCTTGCGGCCCTTCGAGCGCTACAATTGAGGCAATTTGTAAGGGTGTAAACGTCCCGTAATCGTGATAACTCTTAATGCGAGCCAATGCAGAGACGAGTTCTCGATTGCCAACCATATATCCAATGCGCCAGCCAGCCATGTTGTAGCTCTTAGACATCGTAAAAAACTCAACTGCAACTTCCTTTGCACCTGGCACCTGAAGAATGGATGGGGCTTTGTATCCATCAAAAACAATATCGGCATACGCCAAATCATGAACGATAAAGATCCCATGCTGCTTCGCTATGTCGACCAACCGCTCAAAAAAATCCAAATCGACGCACTGAGTTGTTGGATTGCCCGGGAAATTAACGATCAGCATCTTCGGCTTCGGAAAAGACTCCTTGAGAGCCCGCTCGAGTTCCTCAAAGAAATCGACATCCTGAGTGTTACGAACATGCCTTATATCAGCACCCGCTATAACAGGGCCATAAATGTGAATCGGGTAGCTAGGATTCGGAACAAGCACGATGTCACCCCTATCGAGCGTCGCCAACGCTAAATGCGCTATCCCCTCCTTCGACCCAATCGTGACAATCGCCTCAGATTCTGGATCAAGCGAAACGCCATACCGACTCTCGTACCACGTACAAATAGCCTTGCGTAACCTGGGAATACCTTTTGAGATGGAATAGCCATGATTGGCGGGCCGCTGCGCTGCCTCCACTAATTTAGCTACGATATGCGGCGGCGTAGGACCATCTGGATTGCCCATGGAGAGGTCGATGATGTCTTCGCCTCTTCTGCGAGCCTCCATCTTGAGTTCGCCAGTAATATTAAATACGTACTGAGGTAACCGTTTGATCCGAGAAAATTCTGATGACATGTAATTTTTTCCCTTTCGCCACCAAAGATGGAAACGACGGTTTAAATCTTTTGAATTTATTACAATAGTTTAACGCAATATGCGGTAGCGCAGCAAAGAAATATTTATAAACAACAAACGGCTCAAGTAGATGGACATTCAAGAAGATAAAACCACCGGCTCAATTCAAATCGCAAAGGTCAATTCTGAATCCGCAAATATCAATGGTGAAATTTGGGCCAAGAGCTTCTTCGTTTCTCAATCCTTGGGAGTCCACCCCTGGAAGACCCTAGACGCTCAGGCCATTTCTCTTCAGGACCTGAGAAGTCTCCCGATTACTGATTATGAATTACTTCTTTTAGGAACAGGTGCATCCCACAAGCCTTTAGATATGAGCGCAACTCAATTTCTTTTAGATCTCGGCATTGCGTACGAAGTAATGGCAACTATGCCAGCATGCCGCACGTTTAACGTTGTTTCGAGCGAATCCAGAAAAACCTTGTTAGCGGTGTTGTTTTGAATCGCGAGCAAATCAACTAAGCGCTTCCCAGAAATGATCTATCTTCACAAAATTCTTCCAGCCCTCCTATCACCAACGGTAATTGGAATAGTACTTTTGGCTATTCTGTTCTTTCAGGGCAGGCATTGGAAATCGCTCTTGGCGCTCGTTGCTGTAGCCGCACTTATAACGCCTGTGATCAGCAATTTCGCTGTTCGATACATTGAAAAAGATTGGAGTCCGGTAACACCAGAAAAAACGGAGAAAACCGATGTGATAATCGTTTTAAGTGGGATGCTCAAGTCTGGGAAAAACCACGAGCAACTTGAATGGGAAGATGCAGACCGGTTTCTGGGCGGAATTGATCTTTTCAAGGAGGGCAAAGGCGACCTCTTAATGTTCACAAGAGGATTGTTACCTTGGTCAAAAAACTCCTTATCAGAAGGCGAGATTTTAAAAACCAGAGCAATCGAATTTGGGATACCAGAAAAATATATTCTCTTAACGGATTACGCTGAAAACACGGAACAAGAAGCTATATCAGCTCGCCAGACGCTGCCAGATACTGTTCGCCATGTTACGCTGGTAACCTCCGCGTTTCATATGAACCGTGCGAAACTAGTCTTCGAAAACTCTGGTCTGGTAGTAAATCCCTACCCCGTCGACTTTAAGCAAAACTATGATCAATTTACTGCTTTAGATCTGGTGCCTAGCGCCAAAGCATTACATGACTGGTCCTGGGTTTGCAGAGAAATTATGGGAAGAATGTACTATCGAATAAAACTAGCACTTTAGAATATCAAGTAAAATTCGAGTCAAGGTCGTTTCCATCTAATTTGCCTCGGTAACTCTGCAAAAGCATAATGTCTAATCACCTACTGCGGGACCTGCAACCGTATCCTTTCCAAAGATTTTCTAAAATACTGGATCCAATTCAGGCGAACAAGAACTATCACGAGATCCGACTATCGATTGGAGAGCCTCGCCATGAGACGCCAAGATTTATCACAGACGCGCTAGATAATTCTGTCTCCAAAATTTCTTCTTATCCAACTACGCAAGGATCAAACGCGTTACGAGAAGCATGCGCCGACTGGATAAAAAATAGACATGGTGTCAGTGAAATAGATCCTCAATCAAATATACTGCCGGTCAACGGAACCCGCGAGGCATTATTCGCATTCGCGCAAGTCGTACTGACGCACCGCGACGAGCCTGTGTTTGTAGCTATGCCAAACCCCTTCTATCAAAT
>JAURFP010000045.1 GCA_030834275.1 Burkholderiales bacterium
CTAAGATCGCATCGATGGTTTGGCCCGAAAGACTTGAGATCTTTCGGGCACCGTTCCAGAGCCCTCCAAATGGGCCTCAGTCGTAAGGACTATGAGGGGAAACCCGTCATCGGAATCCTCAACACTTGGAATGAGCTAAGTCATTGCCACTCTCATTTTCGAGAACGCGCAAATGATGTAAAACGCGGGGTTTGGCAGGCGGGCGGTTTTCCCGTAGAGATACCCGTAATTTCATTAGCAGAGGTATTCCAAAAACCCACTACCATGATGTACCGAAACTTGCTGGCTATGGAAACCGAGGAGATTCTTCGCTCCTACCCTATCGATGGCTGTGTTCTCATGGGAGGATGTGACAAAACCCCGCCGGGATTAGTGATGGGGGCAATTAGTATGGGGCTTCCCTGCATATTTGTTCCAGCTGGCCCAATGCTGAGAGGCAACTGGCACGGTAAAACTCTGGGATCTGGATCTGATGTTTGGAAATATTGGGATGAGTTACGCGCCGGCAATATTTCCGAAAAAGACTGGCAAGATATTGAAGAGGGAATTGCGCGATCGGTGGGTACCTGTATGACGATGGGGACGGCATCGACAATGACTAGTATTGTTGAAACTTTAGGTTTTTGTCTTCCAAACGCCGCTACGATTCCAGCTGCTGACTCGAATCACCCTCGAATGGCATCGGATAGCGGCCGTAGAATTGTTGAAATGACATGGGAGGATTTAACTCCAAAAAAAATCCTCAGCCAGAAATCTTTTGATAACGCTATTAAAGTTTTAATGGCGCTTGGCGGATCAACAAACGCGCTTATTCACTTAATCGCCATGGCCAACAGAGCGGGGTTCCCGCTCTCGCTAGAGCGTTTTGAGGAACTGGGTAAAAGAACTCCTTACTTGGTCAATATGCGCCCATCGGGCAATTTTTTAATGGAAGACTTCCACTACGCTGGAGGACTCGCTGCCCTGCTTCAGGAAATGGTTACGCTTCTTGATGCTGAAGCAATGACCTGTACTGGAAAAACACTAGGTGAAAACGTAAAGAAATATCAAATTTTTAATCCTGATGTGATTCGGCCACTCAGTAACCCCATGCAAAAAGAAGGGGGATTAGTAGTTCTACGAGGGAATCTTGCGCCTGATGGAGCGGTAATTAAAACTTCTGCGGCGAGCCCTAATCTTTTAAAGCATAGAGGCAAGGCTCTTGTTTTTGATAGCTATGATGATATGTCTAGGTGTATTGAGGATCCAACACTCGATGTTGACAAGAACACTGTCTTGATTCTGAGAAACGCTGGCCCTCAGGGTGGGCCAGGAATGCCCGAGTGGGGAATGCTTCCTATTCCAAAAAAATTGATCCAAGAAGGTGTCCGAGATATGGTCCGCATATCAGATGCGAGGATGAGTGGCACGAGCTACGGTACATGCGTACTACACGTATCTCCTGAGGCGTGGATTGGTGGGCCGTTAGCTTTGGTTAAAACCGGCGATGAAATTGAACTGGACGTCGAAAGTAGAGTGATTAATTTAATTATCCCGGATGAAGAGATGCGTGAACGCCGTGAAAAATGGACACCAAAATCTGAAAAGTTCGTGCGTGGTTACGGAAAACTTTTTACACAACACATAAAACAAGCGCATGAGGGCTGTGACTTTGATTTTCTAGAAGGGACGGCACACACTGTCGATCCAGAAATTCATTAAAGATTTCTTTGACCAAGGACAATGATGACTACATTTTCTTCTGAAATGAAAATTATGCTCGAGCGAGTAACGACAGCCAGTATTACGGCGCAACTTGTAAAACATGGTCTCAGGACTCGCGCAATCCCAAATATTCGCCCGGTCAACCCGGCTACACCTCGACTTTTTGGGCCAGCATACACGCTCCGCTACATCCCCATGCGAGAGGATTTAGCGAATGGCCCGTCTATGGGAAGATCTGATAATCCACAGAGAAAAGCGATCGAAACGGTTCCTGCAGGTGCGGTGCTCATCGCAGATACTCATGGTCTTGATACGAGCGGAACATTCGGCGATATTCTTGTCGCGCGCCTGTTGCACAGGGGGGTCGCCGGTATCGTATCTGATGGTCCTATGCGGGACATCAGTGAAATTAAAAAAATGAACCTTCCTGTCTTTGCGCGAGAGAATGCAGCTCCTCCGAGTTATGCCAGCATGATGGCTGTTGATGCACAAGTCCCAATTGGCTGTGGGGGAGTCGCTGTCTTCCCAAATGACCTGATCGTCGCTGATGAGGACGGCGTTGCAGTAATCCCTCAACATTTATCCGAGGAAATCATCTCCGCAGCTCACAAGCAAGATCTACTAGAAGCTTATATCCGACAAAGAATTGACAGGGGCGATTCTATCGTTGGGATATATCCTCCAGATGAAAAAACCCTAAGTGAGTACGAAGACTGGAGGAAAAATAGCGAAAATGTCTAGTGTATTTAATATGCCCTTTATCTCTGGCTAGCTCTTCACTGGATTACGAAATTCGGCTGAAAGATTAGGAATCAAAAAATTTTATGACAACATTTAGATCGGGTAGACATTTCCTACAAATACCTGGACCAACAAATGTCCCCAGTCGAGTACTAGCTGCCATAGCATCCCCGACTATTGATCATCGCAGCCCAGAGTTTGGCGAACTTGGCGAAGAGGTGTTAACAGGATTAAAGGGCATTTTTCAAACGAGTAATCCCGTTGTGATGTTCCCCAGCTCTGGCACTGGCGCATGGGAGGCAGCGCTAACAAATACGCTTAAACTTGGTGACACTGTTTTAATGTACGAAGCAGGCTACTTTGCAAGCCAGTGGAAGCGGCTTGCGTTACGGCTTGGGTTGGAGCCAATAGTAATTGACGCCGATTGGCGTAACCCCGTTGACCCATCAAAAATATTCGACGTATTGAAAGCCGATGTTGCCAATAAAATCAAGGCGGTCTGCGTAGTGCATAATGAAACGTCCACAGGTGTTACTTCTGATATTACGGCTGTTAGGCGAGCAATCAATGAGGCCAGTCACCAAGCCTTGTTGATGGTAGACACGATTTCATCGCTCGGATCAGTGGACTATCAACATGATTCGTGGGGCGTTGATGTAACGGTTGGAGGATCGCAAAAAGGCCTTATGCTTCCTCCGGGTTTATCGTTCAATGCAATAAGTAAAAAAGCTTTAGAGGAACACCGAACCTCAAACTTTCCACGGAGCTATTGGGATTGGGGAGAACAATTAGAGCATAACGCCTCAGGATTTTTCCCCTATACCCCCGCGACCAATTTAATTTTTGGACTTAGAGAATCGCTAAAAATGTTGTTAGTCGAAGAGGGGTTGATTCATGTATTCGAGAGACACCGCCGTCATGCGGAAGCAACCCGTAGAGCTGTACGCGCTTGGGGGTTAAACATTTTTTGTGCAGATGAGAAAGCTCATAGTAATACCCTTACAGCGATATTGTCTCCGGACAACACGAGCTCAAACAAAATACGTAAAACCATTTTGGAAAAATTTGATATGTCACTCGGGACTGGGCTGGGGAAATATGCTGACAAAATATTTCGGATTGGTCACTTAGGATACTTCAACGATTTGATGCTAACTGCTACTTTATCGGGAGTAGAAATGGGTTTGATGTTAGAAAACGTTCCCCTGAAAGGATCTGGAACTCAAGTAGCCCTAGACTACCTCGCGAAAACTGCTTAACGGTACGCTGCTCGCAAGAGTCGATCTCGTATTCCTGACCAAGGATTCGTGGTTGGCACTTCCTCCACGAGGATCGCATCACATTTTTTCTGATCTAATTCTCGAAGCTCATGATACAAAGTTCGCGCATATACCTTGGCGTCGCTAGAAACTTCCACATAATACAAGTGGTCGGCGAAGCTAGATAAATCGCTAAACGCCAGCACTGCTATTCGATCGTTCTTGGAAAGCCTCCGCTCGATTTCGCTCTTCAAGACATTAGGTTTGACTAATATCAATGGTGTATTTGGAGCGTAATGTGACGGCAGCGACCCAGATACTCGCGGCGCTCGTTCGCCAGCTGGCTCAACAGAAACACTCAATACCGAAGAAATTTCCTCCGTCGTTATCATTCCAGGCCTTAATAGCAATGGCGTATTTCCATCAAATCCTACAATTGTAGATTCGATTCCTACCGTACACGCACCGCCATCTAAAACAAGATCAATATCTCCACCCAAATCTGATAAAACATCATTCGGTTGAGTTGGCGACAATCGTCCAAATTTATTGGCAGATGGGCCAACCACGCCACCACCAAATTTACTCAAAAGATCGCGAGCGATTGGATGACTTGGGAATCTTAGAGCGACGCTGCTCTGCCCACCTGTAACCACCTCCGGCACTTGATCCGTTTTATCCAACACTAATGTAAGTGGGCCTGGCCAGAATTTCTCAGCTAATATTCGCGCCGAGTTGGTTATATTTTTTGCGAAAACTTCGAGGTATTTTGTGTCCCCAATATGAACGATCAATGGATGACTAGGCGGCCTCCCCTTTACCAAGAAAACCCCCCGAACGGCTGACTCATTCATGGCGTCTGCACCTAAACCGTAAACAGTTTCTGTGGGAAAGGCCACCAATCGTCCCGCGCGCAAATACTCGACGGCATCATCTACATTTTCTGTGACGATGGTATTCACGAGCACATAAAAATTAGTTCGTTAGAAGCGTTAACGCTTCGCGATATTTTTCCGCTGTTTTCAAAGCAATTTCTTCTGGCAGATTTGGAGCTGGCGGTTTTTTATTCCAACTTATTGACTCCAGCCAGTCGCGAACAAACTGCTTATCAAAAGAGGGGGGGCTGGACCCAACGGCATACTGTTGCTTCGGCCAAAAACGAGATGAATCTGAGGTCAATGCTTCATCGATAAGGTGGAGGTTGCCATCATTATCCGTACCAAACTCAAACTTTGTATCAGCAATTATTATTCCGCGATCTGCAGCATACGCAGCCGCGGCCTCATATAACTCACACGATGTATCCCGAATCTTGGTAGCGTATTCGAGCCCAATTTTATCCACGACTCTATCGAAAGAAATATTCTCATCATGATCCCCAACTTCAGCCTTGGTAGAGGGTGTAAAAATAGTTTGCGGAAGTTTTTCGGACTCCCGCAAATCTCTGGGTAATTGAACTCCGCAAACCGCCCCTGTTTCGCGATATTCTTTCCACCCTGAGCCAGCAAGGTATCCGCGAACAATAGCTTCGACAGGCAAAGGGGTTAATTTCTTGACGACCATTGATCGTCCATCGACCTGTGGTAACTCCTCAGTGGCAACAAACTCGGAGGCGGTGTTTGTTAACAAATGGTTTGGAATAACATGCTGCAGCCTCTTAAACCAAAAAATTGATAACTCTGTTAGTAATCGTCCTTTACCAGGAATTGGATCTGGCAAAATTACGTCAAACGCTGAGAGTCGGTCAGTCTGAACAACTAATAACCGATCCGCATCGACTTGATAGATATCTCTAACCTTACCTCGATAAACAAATTCGAGAGATGTTAGGTTTGTTTTTGTTATCGAATCTAAATTACTCACGAAATTCCCTGCTTCAAAAACTTTTTAATATGCTCAGCGCTATCTAATATTTCTCGAACGTCAGTACCGATCATAGTCAAGTGCCCCATTTTTCTACCTCGACGCGGCTCCGTTTTTCCATACAAATGCAGCTTCACGTTCGGATCTTCTAGAACCTTTAACCAATTTGGCTCGCCCATATCCCACAAGTCACCTAATAAGTTAAACATTACCGCAGGGCGGTACTGGTCCGTGCTTCCCAAAGGCAACCCCGCCACAATACGTGCTTGCTGTTCAAACTGTGATGCCGCGCACGCATCGATCGTGTAGTGCCCGCTATTGTGTGGACGCGGAGCAATTTCATTGATTAGTAAACTGCCGCCTGATTCCAAAAAGAACTCTACGCACAAAACACCCACATAGTTCATTTTCTCGGCAAGAGAACAAGCTATCTCTTTTGCCTCGGAGATAATCTCATCAGGCAACCTCGCCGGCACAATTGACATATCCAGTATCCCCGCCTCATGTCTATTCTCTGCCGCCGGAAAAACGCTCATGGAACCAAACTTATCTCTTGCAACGATAACCGACAGCTCGGCCGCCAAGGTGACCATTTTCTCTAATACGCATCGTGAGCTGCGAAAACTCTTGAACGCATCCTTAGTCTCTTCAACATTATTTACTCGGGCTTGCCCTTTTCCGTCATAACCAAAACGACTCACTTTCAGTATCCCCGGAAATAAATCTTCGCAGCCTCCAGCATCTATCTCTTCAATGTCTTGGATGGGCTTGTAGGGCACCACTTGAAATCCTTGCATCTTAAGAAAATCTTTCTCGCGAATTCGGTCCTGCGCAATCTCGACCGACCCCGCCGACGGACTGACTTGCCCATATTTTTCTAGGTATCGAAGACTGTCTGATGGAATGTTTTCGAATTCTGTAGTGAATGACGCGCTTAGATTCCCCAGCTCGTCGAGCGCCGAGACATCATCGTACTGAGAACAGACGTGTTTTTCTGCTACCCGACCAGCCGGGCTAGCGGGGTCAGGATCTAAAACCACTACTTTGTATCCAAGTGACTGGGCGGCCATCACGAACATTCTTCCCAGCTGCCCCCCGCCTAGAAGGCCCAACCAGGCTCCCGGCTTGATCATTTTTTCGATGACTTCTTCGGTAGCTTCATGGCGCGTACCTTGTATCTTTGTCGGCTACGAAAACTACTGAGTTTTTTATTTAGCGTCTCATCCGAATTAGCCAAAATTGACGCGGCAAAGAGTGCCGCATTAGCAGCGCCTGGCTCACCTACCGCAAAAGTTGCAACCGGGATTCCTTTGGGCATTTGAACAATCGAAAGAAGCGAATCTAATCCTTGCATGGCTTTCGACGTAACAGGCACACCAAGTACGGGCACCAACGTTTTTGAGGCCACCATGCCTGGTAGATGCGCAGATCCTCCAGCACCCGCGATAATTATTTTTAAGCCACGTGACTGTGCCGTTTCAGCGTATTCAAACATCTCGTCAGGTGTTCGATGCGCAGAAACCACTTTTGCTTCATAAGAAATCCCAAAGTCATCAAGCACTTCTGTGGCCTTACTCATTACATCCCAGTCACTGTTACTACCCATGATGATGCCAACAATTGGCGCCTGTTTAGATATCTTTTTTTTCATAGGAAGCAGGCTTTACTCTTTGCCGAAGTTCGGCAAATTTGCGGGTTGCGCATTATCGTCTTCGGAGTACGGGAATCGAACATGTCCATATCGAATAACGAGCACAGCAACCGCGATTAAGAGAATCGCCGCTGCGACTCCCATCATGTGCCAGACGTCAAGTTCTTTGACGTCCAAAATAATATATCTCGCCAACGCCACCATGGCTATGTAGAGGGGAAATCGTACTGGTAACTTTCCAGAATTGTAGTAAAGGCTCACCATAGTGAGCACCTCTAGGTATAGAAATAGCAGAAGCAGGTCGGCTAGAGTAACAGCCTGGTTAGAAAACATCAGCTGCACTTCTTGATATCCCGCTACTACTGTTGCGATAGCAATCGTCAATAATCCAACGTTTTCTATTAGCGCCAATCCTAAGCGCACTCCTTTCGATACAGGGCTTAACTTTGGCATTGCTATCTCCTGGAGATGTTCGTCAACACCTAATTAATTCCGTACAGGCTGGCCATATCGTCAAGCGGTATGGCTTTTATCTTTCCTGCGTTTCCAGCGGTACCAAAAGCCTCAAACCGCGCCTTACAAATCGACTTCGCTGCCTCTTTCGCTGGCTTAAGATATTTTCTTGGATCAAACTCACTCTTGTTCGTATTGAACGCCTTCCTAATAGCCCCTGTCATTGCGAGACGAATATCGGTATCTATGTTGATCTTTCGAACGCCATGTTTTATGCCCTCTTGAATTTCCTCAACAGGAACCCCATAGGTTTCTTTCATGTCGCCACCGTTCTGCCTGATGACTTCCAACCATTCTTGGGGAACGCTCGACGAGCCATGCATTACGAGATGCGTATTCGGAATCTTTGCGTGAATTTGTTTGATTCGCTCTATCGCTAAGATATCTCCAGTAGGTTTTCGAGTAAATTTATAAGCGCCATGGGACGTGCCAATTGCTATTGCTAGCGCGTCTACTCCCGTCTTTTGCACAAAATCAGCCGCCTGATCTGGGTCAGTCAGAAGCATATCCTTAGTAAGAGTACCCTCTGCTCCTGAGCCATCCTCCTTATCAGCTTGCATCGTCTCAAGGGAACCCAAACATCCGAGTTCTCCCTCTACAGAGACCCCCACTGCATGAGCCATATCTACCACGTGCTTGGTGACCGCTACGTTGTACTCATACGAAGCTGGCGTTTTAGCATCTTCTTCAAGAGATCCATCCATCATCACACTTGAAAATCCTGAACGTATAGAACGCTGACAAACAGCTGGCGAGGCTCCATGGTCTTGATGCATAACAATAGGAACATCTGGATACTGTTCGATAGCGGCAAGGATGAGGTGCCGCAAGAATGGCTCGCCGGCGTAGCTACGTGCGCCTGCAGATGCTTGCATTATCACCGGGCTGGAAGTTTCTACAGCAGCCTCCATAATGGCTTGAACTTGCTCTAAGTTATTGACGTTAAAAGCTGGAATGCCGTAACCGTTTTCAGCTGCGTGATCAAGCATTTGTCTCATTGAAATTAAAGCCATATGAGTTTCCTCTTAAAAAGTAATCCGTTTTTCGTTAGTGCCGATCGTTATGTGCCAGGCAAATGCCCACAAGCCACTCTAAGTGTCAGTCTGCTCTCGTTTGCAATATTTCCAAAGCTGGTAGTGCTTTGCCTTCTAAGAACTCTAGGAATGCGCCACCCGCAGTAGATATGTAATTAATTTTATCAGCCACACTAAATTTCGTAACCGCCGCTACTGTATCTCCACCTCCGGCAATTGAAAAACCATCGGCTTCCGCTATCGCATCCGACATACTTTTAGTGCCATGACTAAATTGAGTTAGCTCAAACACCCCCACTGGACCATTCCATACAATCGTTCCAGCACAACGAATTTGATCTGTTATTTTCGCCATGCTCTCAGGCCCAAAGTCGAGAATCATTTCGCCCTCTAACATGTCCTCTACAGACTTAGTAACCGCCGCCGCATCAGGGCTGACGGCGGTAGAGCAAATCACGTCCGTTGGTAGCGGAACATCCCCACCTCTATAACGTATATTACTGAGCACCTTTTTGGCGTCCTCGACTAGGTCTGGTTCACATAGAGAACTTCCGACATTCTTTCCCTCGGCCATTAAAAAAGTGTTTGCTATACCGCCACCAACAATTAGTGCATCTACTTTTTTTGCTAGAGCCGACAAGATCGTGAGCTTGGTCGACACTTTTGAGCCGCCCACTATCGCAATTAAAGGTCGCTTGGGCTCAGCAAGAGCTTTGGTGAGCGCTTCCACCTCCTGGGTTACGAGTGGGCCCGCACAAGCTACCGGAGAATACTTAGCAACCCCATGCGTTGATGCCTGAGCACGATGCGCGGTGCCAAATGCGTCGTTCACATATACGTCACACAGCTCACCCATTTTTTTGGAGAGTGATTCATCGTTCACCTTTTCGCCGATGTTCATCCGACAATTCTCAAGCAACACGATCTCGCCTGGACGCACATCGACACCGTCTAACCAATTTCTAACAAGGGTAACTTCTTGTCCGAGCAGCGCTGATAATCTAATGGCTACTGGAGCGAGCGAAAACTTTTCATCAAATTGCCCCTCTTTTGGCCTGCCCAAGTGCGATACCACCATAACAGCGGCGCCCTGCTCCAAGGCAAACTTCATTGCCGGAAGTGAAGCTTTTATTCTCGTGTCATCGGTAATGGTCCCAATATCATCTAACGGCACATTCAGGTCAGATCTAATTAAAACCCGCTTCCCAGATAGGGAAACGTCTTTCATTTGTTTTAATTTCATAACACTAAGTCAACAAATAGCTAAGCGGCCTTGGAAAGTGCCAGAGTAGTATCGAGCATACGATTCGAGAAACCCCATTCGTTGTCGTACCACGAACACACCTTGACTAGCGTTCCTTCTGAAACTTTTGTTAGTGTCGAATCAAAAATTGAAGAAGCAGGGTTGTGATTAAAATCCACCGACACTAAAGGCCCATCGTTGTAATCAAGCACTCCCTTCAAGAACCCCTCTGACGCCGCTTTAACGATTGCATTTACTTCCTCAACTGTCGTGGCATTTTTCGCCACAAACGCTAGATCAACAAGCGACACATTGATTGTCGGAACTCGCACCGCGAAGCCATCTAATTTTCCATTCAATTCTGGAAGCACTAACCCTACCGCCGCCGCGGCTCCCGTCTTTGTAGGAATCATCGACATGGTGGCGGATCGAGCGCGACGCAAATCTGAGTGATAAACGTCTGTAAGAACTTGATCATTCGTATAAGCATGAACAGTTGTCATAAGCCCATTGACTACCCCTAATTTGTCATTCAACGCTTTCACAACTGGAGCAAGGCAGTTGGTTGTACACGATGCATTTGAGATAACCTCGTGCTTGCTCGTCAACACATTGTGATTTACCCCGTAAACCACTGTCGCATCAACATCACTACCGCCTGGCGCCGATATGATTACTTTTCTAGCTCCCGCCTCTATGTGCGCTTTTGCCTTCGCCTTTGAGGTAAACAGGCCCGTACATTCGAGTACGACATCCACTTTCATTTCGCCCCAAGGCAATGCGGATGGATTTCTTTCCGCCACCACTTTGATTTTGTCGCCGTTCACTACCATGAAGTCGCCGTCAATCGAAACATCACCGGGAAAAGGGCCATGCGCAGTGTCATATTTGGTGAGATGGGCGTTTGTTTCCGCATCTCCCAAGTCGTTGATCGCTACGATTTCTAGATCGTGTTTTTTTCCACCCTCATAATGGGCTCGGAGCACGTTTCTTCCGATGCGTCCATATCCATTAATTGCTACGCGAAGCGTCATTCGCTTACTCCTTCTAAACTAACAAAAAAATTTGAAATTTAGTCCAACTAAAATTAGTTAGACACAAGAGCTAACACCGCCTCTTCAACGGCACCAGCGGTGATACCAAAGTACTCGTAAAGTTCGTCTGCCGGCGCCGACTCTCCGAATCTATCGATTCCGATCACTGCCCCTTCGGTCCCCACATATTTGCGCCAAAAATCGGTGACCCCAGCCTCTACCGCAACTCGAGGAATCCCGTTTAACAACACACTATTTTTATAATCTTCTGGTTGGCGATCAAACACAGTCGTAGACGGTGCGGATACCACCCTTACTGCGACACCTTTTTCGCCTAGGGCCTCTTTCGCTCGCATCGCAAGCGCAACCTCAGAGCCGGTAGCCAAAATAATAGCTTGCGGCTTGACAGCATCACTAAGAACATAAGCGCCTTTTGATATGGCGTTTATTTGTTCCTGAGTTCGCGTCTGATGTGGTACGCCCTGACGGGTAGCCAGCAAACACGAGGGGCCATCTCTCCTCTCCAGAGATGAAGTCCAACTGACAAATGTTTCAACCGTGTCGCACGGCCGCCAAACATCCAGATTAGGGATAATACGCAAACTAG
>JAURFP010000046.1 GCA_030834275.1 Burkholderiales bacterium
ATGCCGAACCCCTTCTATCAAATTTATGAAGGCGCTGCCATCCTTGGAGGTGCAAAAGCAAAATTTCTGAACCTAAACGCCGAAAACAACTTTCAGATGAACTGTACAGACTTATCGCCGGACACATGGAAGAACGTAGAGCTGTTATACGTTTGTAACCCCGGAAATCCCACTGGTCACGTAATGTCGCAAACCGAGTGGGAAGAGATCTTTACACTTAGCGAAAAATATAACTTTACGGTGGCGGCTGACGAGTGCTACTCAGAAATATATTTTGATGAAGCAAAACCACCACTTGGCGCTCTCGCTGCAGCGAAAGCTTGCGGTAGAGATCTGGATCGTCTGGTGATTTTTTCAAGCCTTTCCAAGAGATCCAATGTTCCGGGAATGCGATCTGGGTTCGTCTGTGGAGATAAAGAAATTCTGAAAGACTTCCTCCTATATCGGACGTATCACGGCTCCGCAATGAATCCCGCGGTTCAAGAAGCCAGCATTGCCGCCTGGAGTGACGAGACCCATGTAATAAAAAATCGTGAGCTCTACCAGATTAAATTTTCGCAGTTTATCGAGACACTTTCCCCTTCTATTGATATCGATTGGCCAGATGCTGGGTTTTATGTCTGGATGAAAACACCGATAAACGATATTGAATTCGCAAAAGGGCTTTTTCAAAACTATAATGTGATAGTTCTCCCCGGCAGCTTGTTGGGTCGCGTTGAAAACGGGATTAACCCAGGGGAAAACAGAGTTCGAATTGCACTCGTAGCAGAGCCCAATGAAACCGCTGAAGCGGCTAAGAGAATTAAAGATTACCTACGAACCATTTAAAGAACTGCCTGACTTAATATCAATTTAACCGAGAAGAGTAATGAGTAACTTACAAGAAATTATTGAAAAAGCATTTGAAGAGAGAGCTACCATCAACCCAAAATCGGCTTCAGCAGAAATTCGCGATGCTGTAGCGGAAACCATAAATTCGATTGACGCGGGGAACATCAGGGTTAGCGAAAAAATTTCTGGGGAATGGGTTACCCATCAATGGATAAAAAAAGCGGTCCTTCTATCTTTTAGACTTTCGGATAACAAAGTTATCCGAGATGGCTATACCAACTACTTTGATAAAGTTGATTCTAAGTTCTCAGGCTACGGTCAAAGTGATTTTGACAAAGGAGGTTTTAGAGTGGTGCCTCCAGCGGCTGTTCGTAAAGGATCCTTCATCGCAAAAAACGTCGTACTCATGCCATCGTATGTCAACATCGGAGCATATGTTGACGAAGGAACAATGGTAGATACCTGGGCAACCGTTGGATCTTGCGCACAAATAGGAAAAAATGTTCATCTCTCGGGTGGCGTTGGTATTGGAGGCGTTCTAGAACCACTGCAAGCCAACCCAACCATCATCGAAGATAACTGTTTTATCGGAGCGCGATCTGAAATCGTAGAAGGAGTTATCGTAGGAGAAGGATCGGTTGTATCTATGGGCGTCTACATTGGTCAAAGTACAAAAATTTATGATCGATCAACTGGTGAAGTGACATATGGAAAAATACCTGCAGGCTCAGTGGTGGTTTCTGGTAACTTGCCATCAAAAGATGGAACATACAGTTTGTACTGTGCGGTCATAGTCAAAAAAGTTGATGCTCAAACACGATCTAAGACCAGCATTAACGATTTGTTACGCGGGGATTAAACCTAATCAAAAAAAACCCCCAGCGTAGACCAAATGAATCGCGAAACAATCGAGTTAACACGAGACCTCATCCTTAAGGAATCGGTCACACCCGAAGACGGCGGCTGCCAGCAGCTCATTGCGTCTCGGTTGGAAGCTGTTGGATTTCACTGCGAGACAATGGGAGCTTCTGAAGTAAAAAATGCGTGGATTCGACGAGGGAAAACCGCTCCAGTATTTTGTTTTGCAGGACATACCGATGTTGTGCCGCCAGGACCATTGGACGCTTGGAAGTTCAATCCTTTTGAACCGACTGTTCGAGACGGTCGATTGTATGGGCGTGGGGCAGCCGACATGAAATCATCTCTCGCTGCCTTTGTCACTGCTACCGAACGATTTGTTCTAAAACACCCACAGCATAAGGGCTCTATTTGCTTTCTTCTCACGTCGGACGAAGAAGGGCCCGCCACGCATGGAACTACTCATGTTGTTGAAACCCTCAGACAGCGTAAAGAGCGGATAGATTTCTGCGTGGTTGGTGAACCCACCTCTGTATCGAGTCTTGGGGATACCATCAAAAATGGCAGAAGAGGATCGTTATCGGGAAAACTAAAAATAAATGGAACGCAAGGCCATGTTGCTTATCCT
This sequence comes from Burkholderiales bacterium, assembly GCA_030834275.1. Taxonomy (GTDB): domain Bacteria; phylum Pseudomonadota; class Gammaproteobacteria; order Burkholderiales; family Eutrophovitaceae; genus Eutrophomonas. The sequence continues at coordinate 2,318 of JAURFP010000046.1, forward strand.
CACCTAGCGAAAAATCCAGTTCACGAATTTGGACCAGCGCTAACCGAACTGAGTCAAACCGAATGGGATCAAGGTAACGACCACTTCCCCGCTACCACCTGGCAAGTTTCCAATATTCATGCAGGTACGGGCGCGACCAATGTAATTCCAGGTCAGCTTGTCGTTGATTTCAATTTTCGGTTTTGTACTGAGAATACGGAAGAATCGCTGAAAAAAAGATTAGTCGGAATACTAGATTCATACGGTTTAGATTTCGAAATCGAATGGAATCTTTCGGGAAAACCTTTTTTAACAAAAAAAGGGAAATTAGTAACTGCTGTGACAGAAGCGATTAAAGCAAATACTGGAATACAAACGACGCTCTCGACGACTGGCGGAACCTCAGACGCTCGATTTATCGCGGAAATATGTGAAGAGATAGTAGAGCTTGGCCCAATCAACGAGTCGATTCATCAATTAAATGAGAACATACTTGAGTCAGATATAGAAACGCTCTCCGAAATATATGAGTCGATTCTAGAAAACTTGCTTGTATGACACCTCAGGATACTGTTTTTAAGACAATACGGGATGTTTTACGTCATGCCTGCAGTGAATTTGAAAGATCAGACGTATCGTTGGGTCAGGGAACGCAGCTGGCTTTCGATGAAGCCGCCTTCCTTGTCTTAAGAACCCTGAATCTTCCGCCGGACTTACTCGAGCCATTTTTAGACGCAAACCTCACGCACGATGAGATTGAACTTGTTTTGAGGAACATCGCACTGCGATCTCGAGACAAAGTTCCAGCACCGTATATCCTCAATGAAGCATGGCTTCGCGATTATAAATTCTATGTCGATGAGCGAGTCTTAATTCCACGATCCCACATCGCCGATATACTGTTGGATCAGATCGACACTTGGATCCCGAATCCTGAAGATATAAATTGCGCGTTAGACCTCTGCACTGGGTCGGGTTGTCTAGCAATTCTACTTGCCGAGATCTTTGACGAAGCTTCTGTAGATGCCATCGATATTTCTCAGGACGCGTTAGCTGTAGCTGAAAAAAATATTACAAACTATAAGCTTCACGATCGAATCAATCTCATCAAAGGAGATCTACTGACTGGCAATCAAAAACAATACGACCTCATCATATCGAACCCTCCGTACGTCGATACCGCTGCGATGGCATCCTTACCCGAGGAATTTCGAAAGGAACCTGAATTAGCACTTGCAGGAGGTGACGAAGGTATCGATTTAGTTCGTCAGATTATCGAGAAGGCTCCTACGCATCTTACGGATGATGGGATACTTATCGTAGAGGTTGGGCGTGATCGCGTCGCGCTCGAGAAAGCCTTTCCGAAGATTCCTTTCACTTGGATCACGACTCAAACTAGCGAAGATTCTGTTTTTCTTCTTACCCGCGAAGACCTTCTAGCTCGCGAATGAATATTTTCATTTGATTCTCCGAATGATAGCCCTACCCAATCTAATAGAACGTTGATCTCGGAGCCAGGCAGCTCCATATGCATGCCTCTTTTTAATTGCGATGGCAAAGTAACGTGCCCAAACCTAGTTCGCATTAACCGAGATACTTGAAGACCTAGTGACTCAAACATTCTTCTCACGAATCGATTGCGACCCTCCTTGACCACAACCCTAAACCAACGATTCCTACCTTCGCCACCGATTGACTCAATGAGCTCAAATTTACCGTTTCCATCTGCCAGCGTTAATCCAGTTGTAAGTAGCTTCATCTGCCCTTCAGAGATATCGCCAAAAATACGAACGCTATATTCGCGTTCAACATCAAAACTTGGATGCATTAATCGGTTGGCCAACTCACCAGATGTAGTAAAAATAAGCAACCCACCCGTATTAAAATCCAATCGACCGACCGACAACCACTTTGCATTTCTGATGCGCGGTAGCTTTTCGAAAACAGTAGCTCGCTCTTTTGGATCGTTGTGCGAAACAATTTCCCCTTCTAGTTTATGGTAGAGAATCACGCGCGGTATTTTTACATCCGGCACGAAAGTAATTTTTTTTCTTCCTACCTCGATGACATCATTAGTTCGTACCCTTTGTCCAATGGTTGCGACCTCGCCATTTACACGTACCCCGCCCTCCGCGATCAGCTCCTCCATTCGACGCCTCGATCCAAGGCCAAGTTGCGCCATAACTTTTTGAAGTTTTTGAGACTCCCCGCTGCTAATTTCGCGCTGACCGCCCACATCCTCTAAGTCGCTCGCTTGCTGCACTTCACGACCGCGAGGGGTTTCTCGCTTTATTGGTTTCGCTTTTGGCCGAAATGGCCCTCGGCGTTTTACGCTATCTTTAGGCATTCAAGCATCTCACAAAGATTTTCGATCCAAAAAACTTTGAGCTAGAGTGCCGCTATCGACATGCTCAATTTCCCCACCGACCGGCACACCTCTGGATAACCGAGAAACCTTCACGCCCATTTTTTGCAGCTTCTCCGACACATAGTGCGCAGTTGCTTCCCCTTCAGTCGTAAAATTTGTTGCAACTACAACTTCTTTTACCTCTCCGCCTGCCGCTCGTTTAACCAGCTTATCGAGACCAATCTCTTTTGGGCCGATACCATCTAGAGGAGATAATCTTCCTAACAGTACAAAATATTTCCCACGATACATTTGCGTTTGCTCAATTGAATGCACATCAGAGGGCATTTCAACTACGCACAGCAGCGACGAATCTCTGCTACCGGATGCACACAAGTCGCAGATCTGCGCCTCAGAAAAATTATTACATTGCTCACAGTGACGTATGGTCTCAAGTGCTGTTTCTATTGACGTGCAAATTTCTTTCGCTGCCGCCTTATCGTACTGGAGCAAATAGAAAGCCATCCGTTGCGCCGCTTTCGGACCGACGCCAGGTAATTTTTTCAGTGCATCAACGACTGCATTAAGATGCTTGGACGCCTGTAGCGGCATAATAAAAAGCTAAAATGGCAACTTCATGCCAGGCGGCATTGGGAATCCGCCACCCAAACCCGACATCATTTTTTGATTGAGATCTTCCACTTTGCGAGCTGCATCGTTCATTGCTGCGGCGACCAAGTCCTCTAGCATCTCCTTATCGTCATCAAGAAGAGTCGGATCAATAGATACGCGTTTCACATCATGCCGACCAGTCATTACCACCTTTACCAAACCAGCACCCGCTTCTCCCTCAACTTCGGTTTTTGCGATGTCTTCTTGTGCCTTTTTTAATTTCTCCTGAACTTCCTGCGCTTGCTTCATTAAGCCAGCTAACTGCCCCTTAAACATTAAATTCCTCCAAGTTTTTTGTCTCGATTAATTGAGATCGAAACTGTCCAAGCATTAATTCTTGCGTCTAATTGATTCCTTCACTAGCTTACCACCCATTTCAGCTTGCAGGCTTTGTACAAATGGGTCTTGCTCGATATCTTTAGTTGTACTCGCCAATTCTTTACGCTCATCATCCTCCGCCTTCATGAGTGGAGTTTGCGATGCCCCCGTTACAGCGATATCAAGTCTAATTTTTTCTCCTAATTCCGCACGAACCGCCGCCAACAACTTATCCTTATAGCGATCATCCAGTAAGTGCTTATTTTCATCTGCGATTTTCAAAAACAATGTACCGTTTTCTATATTTTTAAATTCACAGTTCTCAGCGAGCATTTTTCCCATACCGGTAATCGAGCTGGAGACAAAACTTTCCCAATCCAAGCCGTTAACGACGTCTTGAGGCTCGACAGTTTTATTTTCGGCTGGCGTTTTCGCTTTCGCGATACTGTCATCGTGAGTTTTAGTGACACGCTTTTTCACAGGCGCTTTTTTTATTATCTGATCCGATTCACTCGTCGGCAAAAACGCAAACATTCTCAGAATCACCATCGTAAATCCGGATTTTTCGTTGGGCGCATAAACCATATCCCGCTTACCCAATGTGGCAATCTGATACAGCAACTGGAGATGTTCTTGATCAATATTAGAAGATACTTTCTCTGGAATAGACACATCCGCGCCAGAGCTCGGTGATTCAACATACCCGGCAAGCGCAAGCTTTTGCATAGAAAGCGCCAAATCATCGAGGATTGTTACAAACGAGGCTCCGAGACTCTCTACTTGCTCAATTAACTCAAGGACACGATCAATATTCTTTGTAAGGATCGAGTCTAGCAATTCACTCAAAACGGTCTCATCCACCAACCCGAGCATCTCTCTAATTTTTGATGCCTTTACCCCCTCGATATCTTGTGCGATTGCCTGATCGAGCAGCGACAATCCGTCACGTAGACTCCCCCTCGCTTGTTGACTTAATATTTGGATCGCTTGATCCTCGAACGTAATATTTTCTGCAGAAAGGATATTGGTCAATTGCGAACCAATTAACGTCTCGGGAATAGGCTTTAAGTTAAATTGTAAACAGCGTGACAAGACAGTGACAGGTACTTTCTGCGGATCGGTTGTCGCAAGAATGAATTTAACGTGCTCTGGAGGCTCCTCCAACGTCTTAAGCATTGCGTTAAACGCGGACTTAGATAGCATATGCACTTCGTCGATGATGAAAATCTTATAAGACCCAACCGAGGGGGCATATGCGGCAGTTTCCAGAAGCTCACGCATGTTATCGACCTGCGTATTCGACGCAGCATCTAGCTCGATTACATCAACGTATCTACCTCGATCAATCGACTCACACGAATCACAAGCTCCACATGGTTCATTATCAACGCGCGCTTGGCAATTAAGAGCCTTCGCAATAATCCTCGCGAGCGTAGTTTTGCCGACCCCTCGCGTTCCCGTGAACATCCATGCGTGATGGACTCGCCCTTGCGTAAGCGCATTAGACAAAGCACGCACAACGTGGTCTTGTCCTACTAACTCACTAAATTTTTTGGGTCTCCACTTTCTGGCTAGCGCGATTGACATGACGTATGGACTTCAACCTTCTAGATAAATCAAACTAAATTGGGCGGCGAGCCTTTTCCCCGGCACTTGCAAAAAATAGCTTTGGCTGCTTCCTTCCGGACCTGACCAGGTTCACCACCATGCAATGCGGGAAGGCCCGCCATAACTTTTACTATATTACGTTGATAATACTCAGAGAGTAGCTCTCGATGTTACTTAGCAACCACTGGGATATTACCAATCTTATTTCGCCAATAAGCGGGACCGGTGTTATGTACTGATTCACCGAGCGAATCTACCGCCACCATAACTGGCATATCCTCTATTTCAAATTCGTAAATTGCCTCCATTCCCAAATCCTCAAAAGCTACGACTCGCGAACTTTTTATTGCCTTTGAGACGAGATAGGCAGCACCACCCACAGCCATTAGAGAGACGGCCTTATGTTTTTTGATCGCCTCGATCGCGATGGGACCTCTCTCACCTTTTCCAACCATACCCATCAGGCCAGTACGAGTGAGCATGAAATCTACAAATTTATCCATGCGCGTGGCAGTCGTTGGCCCTGCAGGGCCAACAACCTCGTCCCCAACAGGATCAACAGGCCCGACGTAGTAAATAAATCTGCCATTGAAGTCCACGCCGTCCGGTAGTGGATTACCGCTCTCAATAAGATCTCGGATTCGTTTATGCGCTGCGTCCCTACCAGTGAGCAATTTCCCATTTAAGAGCAAGCGCTCACCGGGCTTCCAAGTCGCTATCTCCTCTTGAGTTACCTTCGATATATCGACCCGTCTAGCAGCATCGGAAGGTACCCATTGAATTTTTGGGTAATCCTCTAACTTTGGAGGCTTAAGCTCAGCTGGACCCGAACCATCTAGGACGAAATGCGCATGTCTCGTAGCGGCGCAATTAGGTATCACGGCTATCGGAAGCGATGCGGCGTGCGTTGGGTAATCTTTAATCTTTACGTCCAAAACAGTAGCGAGCCCACCCAAACCCTGGGCACCGATTCCTAAAGCATTAACCTTCTCATAAATCTCAATCCGTAATTCTTCGATTCGGCTCTGTGGACCTTTTTGAATAATTTCGTGAATATCGATGGAATCCATCAAGGATTCTTTCGCCAGCACCATTGCTTTCTCGGCTGTTCCTCCGATACCAATTCCGAGCATTCCAGGTGGGCACCATCCAGCACCCATCGTTGGCACAACATTCACAATCCAGTCCACTAAACTATCGGACGGATTTAAAGTTGTAAATTTGGCTTTGTTTTCCGAACCACCACCTTTTGCTGCTACACGGATATCAATCGTATTACCTGGGACTACTTCATAGTGAATGACCGCTGGCGTATTATCTCGCGTGTTAAGTCGCGCTCCCGCAGGGTCGGAAATAACCGACGCTCGCAAGGTGTTGTCTGGATGCATGTAAGCACGCCGAACACCCTCATTAATCATGCTGTCGATATCCATCGAGACACCGTCCCAACGCACATCCATTCCTAACTTCACAAAAACAACGGCTACCCCCGTATCCTGACAAACCGGCCGCTTGCCTTCAGCGCTCATCCGAGAATTTGTCAAAATCTGAGCGATCGCATCTTTCGCAATTTCAGATTCCTCACGCTCATACGCCCTCGCTAACGCATCAATATAGTCCTTTGGATGATAGTAGGAGATGTACTGGAACGCGTCGGCGACGCTGTCTATGAGGTCTTGTTGCTTAATCGCTGGCATGGCACTCCCTGATTGCTACAAATTTGTTGCCATGCATTATATATTCTTAGGAATGACTACGAAATTAAAATGGCTGTATTTTAAGTCCTAAAAAGGCTTCTAAATGAATTCTTAGTTCTGGGTAACGCGATATAATTAGAAATCAGCCAGAGTTAACCTAAAAAAACAAAAAAGTCTGGCAGTAATTTGATTTATTTATCCCGCCCGACATCGCAAAAGCCACTTTCGGGTGGAGAACACGGTTTGAGGAGTTAACAAATGAGCACGATTGAATCTGTCCTACATGAGGACCGGATATTTGAGCCAAGTAACGACTTCGTAAAGCAAGCGAACGTGTCTGGCCTGAAATCCTATGAAACGCTATGTGCCGCAGCTGAAAAAGATTATGAAGGATTCTGGGCAGGCCTCGCGAAAGAACATCTTTTATGGAATAAGCCTTTTAGCAAGACGCTCGACTCAAGTAATGCTCCATTCTATAAATGGTTTCACGATGGCGAGTTGAATGTATCTTACAACTGCTTAGACCGACACCTAAAAACACAACCGAACAAGACGGCGATTATTTTCGAGGCTGACGACGGAAAAGTCACGAAGGTCACTTACAAGCAGCTTTTTCACAAAGTATGTCAAATTGCGAACGGCCTCAAGTCACTTAGTATTCAACCAGGTGATCGCGTAATTATCTACATGCCAATGTCCATTGAGGCCGTGGCAGCGATGCAAGCATGCGCACGAATCGGCGCAACGCATTCAGTTGTTTTCGGTGGGTTCTCATCAAAAAGTTTGCAAGAGCGAATTATTGACGCGGGTGCCGTCGCAGTCATCACAGCCGATGCACAGGTGAGAGGTGGAAAAGAAATCCCGCTTAAGCCAGTCGTAGATGAAGCACTCGCAATGGGTGGCTGTGAATCAATAAAAAATGTTGTCGTTTATCAGCGCACAGGAACAAAAGTAGAAATCGATAAAAACCGTGACGTATGGTTAAGTGATCTAATTCAGAACCAACCTGATGTATGTGAAGCCACTTGGGTCAATGCGGAGCATCCTTTATTTATTCTCTACACCTCGGGCTCGACCGGAAAGCCAAAAGGCGTTCAACACAGCTCTGCTGGATACCTACTCCACGCTCTACTAACTATGAAGTGGACGTTTGACCACAAAGCGTCAGACATTTTTTGGTGTACGGCGGATGTTGGTTGGGTAACGGGGCACACCTACATCGCGTATGGACCACTCGCCATCGGCGCAACACAGGTCATGTTCGAAGGGGTACCTACTTATCCGGATGCAAATCGTTTCTGGAAAATGATCAGCGACCACAGCGTCACGATTTTTTATACCGCACCGACGGCTATTAGGTCCTTGATTAAATTAGGTGCAGATTTACCAAAAAATCATGACCTCTCTTCATTAAGACTATTAGGATCCGTTGGGGAACCAATAAATCCAGAAGCTTGGATGTGGTACTACAACACCGTTGGTGGCGGAAAATGTCCGATCGTTGATACATGGTGGCAAACCGAAACCGGAGGGCATCTGATTACTCCGTTGCCTGGCGTCACTCCCTTAAAGCCCGGATCCTGCACATTCCCGCTCCCAGGGATCATAGCTGATGTTGTAGACGAGACAGGTAATCCAGTCGAAAAAGGCAATGGTGGAATACTTGTGATCAAGAAACCTTGGCCATCCATGATTCGTAATATTTGGGGTGACCCAGAGCGATTCAAAACGAGTTACTTCCCAGAGGACTTCAAAGGAAAGTATTACTTAGCCGGAGACGGAGCAAATCGGGATAAAGATGGTTACTTCTGGATCATGGGAAGAATAGACGATGTTCTTAATGTCTCAGGACATCGACTCGGCACAATGGAAATAGAATCTGCACTTGTTGCCAACGAATTAGTCGCGGAAGCGGCAGTGGTAGGAAAACCGCACGACGTTAAAGGAGAAGCTGTAGTCGCATTTGTCGTTCTAAAAGGTGATCGACCATCGGGAGATCAAGCGAAAGAAATTGCAAAGACGCTCAGAGATTGGGTGGGTAAGGATATCGGCCCGATAGCGAAGCCAGATGAAATTCGATTTGGTGACAACTTACCAAAAACTCGATCTGGAAAAATTATGCGACGTCTCCTTAGGGCATTAGCGAAAGGAGAGGAAATTACTCAGGATGTCTCGACGCTTGAGAATCCTCAAATCCTCGACCAATTAAAACAAACAACCTAATTTGATTGAAATTTTGACTTTGAGCGGCGACTCACTTATCCTGCGCCGCTCATCGTTTTTTAGATAAGCCGGAGAGATGACCGAGAGGCTTAAGGTGCACGCCTGGAAAGCGTGTGTACGGTCAACGCCGTACCGCGGGTTCGAATCCCGCTCTCTCCGCCAAACTAAATAACCATACCTAGTATATAAAATAATTATTACTATAAATCAATAGTTTAATAATTATATCCCTCTGCAGGTCTGTTGAATACCCTCATCAAGTGGTACATTAAGTGGTACATCTATCACGGAGATGAGTGTTGCCATTACTCACGATAAAGCAAATAGAAGGATTAAAAGAGCCTAAGCGATACGCTGACGGTCAAGGACTATATCTAGAAGTAAAAGAATCAGGATCTAAGGTCTGGATAT
>JAURFP010000047.1 GCA_030834275.1 Burkholderiales bacterium
TAATGAGTAATGCGGAAAGCAGAGTGGAGATCATTTATGCAGCTACTTTTCGCGATTTTTCATTCTCGGTGGTTCTGCCTCCTTATGAATATCGTATTTCAGATTTATTTGATGATTCTCAAGTTTGTAATTGGTTACGCGAAAATGCAATCAAGGTCTCAAGTGTCGGAGTGTGGGGTAAAAAAGTTTCCAACGATTATGTTCTCAAGAGCGGTGATCGTGTTGAGATTTATCGGCCCCTGATCGCAGACCCCAAGGATTTGAGAAGGAGAGGTTTGCTCGGCAGGAAAAAACCCTGACAGCTAGTGGTGCTCATATGGCGGTGAGTTCGCTTGCTCAATTCCAAGTTTGGCGAATGTGCTGGCCTCACTTGAAAACTCTATAGTCTTCGCGTAATTGCCATTGGCAAATGATTTTTCTGCTTTTTCGAGGTTTTCTTTTGCGAGAATCCAAAGGGACCCGAGCTCTGCAGCCTTTGTTACAAGCAATCGGGCTTCCTCCAGGGCACTGAACGCCGTCGTGTGCGTATCTGACCCGGCTGCGGCGAGCGAGCTCCGAATAGTCAAACTTAATACCACCAGGATTATTGATTTAACTTTGGTTAAACCCACGTGACACCGCTAGCACTTTTTAATTTTGAGTAAGCATCGATATATCGTATAATAACGTCTTTGGGCGACTAAAAACATGAGAATTAACCAAAAGGCGCTGACTTTTGACGACGTGCTCCTAGTCCCTGCACATTCTTCTGTGCTCCCGCGAGACGTCTCGTTAGCTTCGAAATTATCAAGAAACATTTCTCTGAACATTCCGGTTGTTTCCGCGGCTATGGACACGGTGACCGAGTCTCGGCTAGCTATTGCGATTGCCCTTGAGGGAGGCATTGGGATCATTCACAAAAATATGCCCCCTGAGATTCAGGCGGGGGAAGTTTCCAAGGTCAAACGTTTTGAAAATGGAGTAGTGAAAGATCCTGTGACGATTACTTCGGACATGAGTGTCAGGGATGTTTTTACACTAAAAAAGCAGCATAAGATTTCCGGACTTCCCGTGGTTGACTCAGGCAGACTTGTAGGTCTTGTTACGAATCGCGATATGCGGTTTGAAGCAAACCTAAACCAGTCAATCGCGAAAATCATGACGCCTGCGGAGAAATTGGTTACGGTGGCGGAGGGTGCGAGTAATGAGGAAGCAATGCGCCTTATGCATAAACACCGTATTGAGCGGGTTCTCGTCGTAGATAAAAATTTCCACCTCAAGGGTCTCATTACTGTGAAAGATATTTTGATGTCTTCTGAGTACCCAAAAGCAGCGAAAGATAAGCAAGGGAGTCTTCTGGTAGGGGCTGCAGTTGGGGTTGGCGAAGGAACGGATGAGCGTATTGAAAAACTGGTGAATGCTGGGGTGGATGTGATTGTCGTTGATACTGCACATGGGCATTCTCAAGGGGTGATCGATAGAGTAGCTTGGGTTAAGCGTAACTTTAGTTCAGTCGAAGTTATTGGCGGAAATATTGCCACTGCCGATGCAGCCAAGGCGTTGGTACAGGCGGGTGCAGATGGAGTGAAAGTAGGAATAGGTCCTGGGTCAATTTGCACCACTAGAATAGTAGCGGGTGTCGGCGTTCCACAAATCACGGCGATCGATAATGTCGCCAGTGCAATAGTAAAAGATGGAATACCGCTTATAGCTGACGGAGGAATTCGATACTCTGGCGATATCGCGAAAGCGATCGCAGCAGGAGCATCAACGGTAATGCTCGGAGGTCTACTCGCTGGTACGGAAGAAGCTCCCGGCGAAATAGAGTTGTACCAAGGGAGATCCTACAAATCCTACCGTGGCATGGGCTCAATCTCGGCAATGCAGAGGGGGTCAAGCGATAGATACTTTCAGGACGGGCAAGAGGCCGAGGCAGAAAAATTGGTCCCAGAGGGAGTGGAAGGTCGAGTTCCCTACAAGGGCTCTGCAGTAGCTGTTTTGCATCAACTGGTAGGTGGACTACGCTCCTCGATGGGGTATCTTGGATGTGCGTCGATAAACGAGACGCATGAGCGTGCTGAGTTCGTCGAAATATCCGCGTCGGGCATTAAAGAATCTCATGTGCATGATGTGCAAATAGTAAAAGAAGCTCCAAATTACCGAGTTGAATAACTTTTTTCGTTAATTTTCCTTTGGCTAGATTCTAGCTACGTAGTTTTCCATGCAAGCGAACAAAATACTCATCTTAGACTTTGGATCTCAGTACACGCAATTAATCGCGCGGCGTATCCGTGAACTGGGTGTTTACTGTGAGCTCCATCCCTATGATTATCCGTTTGAGGATATACAGTCTTTTGATCCAAGTGGAATAATTTTGTCTGGGGGGCCTGCTTCGGTATATGACTCAAATGAGAGCCCGAAAGCGCACCAAGAGATCTTCGCTATGGGGAAGCCGGTACTTGGTATTTGCTATGGGATGCAGACCATGGCAGAGCAGCTAGGTGGAAGAGTTGAAAATGCTGAGAAGCGGGAATTCGGTTTTGCGGAAGTCAGAGCGCGTGGTCACTCAGATCTCCTGAGAGATATTCAAGATCGCTCAAATTCTGAGGGGCATGGTTTTTTGGAAGTCTGGATGAGTCACGGCGATAAGGTAGTTGAAATCCCAGATGGCTTCAAGATCATAGCTTCTAATGAATCCACTCCGATAGCTGGGATAGGGGATGATTCTCGTAAAATGTACGGTTTGCAGTTTCATCCAGAGGTCACGCATACCAAATTAGGTCGTGAGATTATTTCAAGGTTCGTGTTAGATATATGTGATCTAAAACCTGATTGGACGATGCCTAACTATGTTGCGGAGTCAGTTAAGGCGATCCGAGAACAAGTCGGTAAAGAGCATGTCGTTCTGGGCTTATCTGGTGGTGTGGATTCGTCGGTAGCGGCAGCGCTGATCCACAAAGCGATCGGCGATCAATTAACTTGCGTATTTGTTGACACGGGGTTGCTTAGATTGAATGAAGCCGACCAGGTGATGAAAACCTTTCGCGAAAATTTAGGCGTCAAGGTCATTCATGTAGACGCAGAAAATAGATTCTTTGAAAAACTCTCGGGTGTTGTGGATCCCGAAGAAAAGAGAAAAATAATTGGTAAAGAGTTCGTTGAGATTTTTCAGGAAGAGGCCGAACAAATTAAAGATGCAAAGTGGCTTGCGCAAGGAACGATCTATCCTGATGTAATTGAATCAGCTGGAGCCAAAACAAAAAAAGCAAAAACGATAAAGTCCCACCATAACGTTGGAGGGCTACCTGATACATTAAACTTAAAACTACTCGAGCCGCTTCGAGATCTATTCAAAGACGAAGTGAGAAAATTGGGCGAAGAATTAGGTTTACCACATGCGATGGTGTATCGACATCCATTTCCCGGGCCAGGTCTTGGTGTCAGAATTCTGGGGGCAGTCAGTAAAGAATATGCAGATATGCTTCGATTTGCCGATGCGATATTCATCGAGGAGCTTTACGCATCTGGTTGGTATGAAAAAACCGCGCAAGCTTTTTGTGTGTTTTTACCAGTGAAATCTGTTGGTGTTATGGGAGATGGAAGGACATACGAGTATGTTGTGGCTATTAGGGCAGTCGAGACCTCAGACTTTATGACGGCGAATTGGGCGGAGCTCCCTTACTCGTTACTTTCAAAAATATCCAATCGAATAATTAATGAGGTGCGCGGAATTAATCGCGTTGTATACGATATTTCGGGGAAACCGCCTGCTACGATCGAGTGGGAATAACAAGTAGTTCAAGGGTTCATATATCAACGACTCCATGGTAGATTGCCTGAGACATGTTTCGTTTTAAAACTAATAGACTGTATGAATATGAAGACTTCAAAAGTGATGAATCAGCGACTACCGAGCGTCGATGAGGTCGAGTGGAGACACATACGAGGATCTGAACATGCCGCTTATCGTGTTGATTTTGAATACAGCCTGCTCGGGTATGACATTTCGTCGGGCCGTCTTGACATGCTGCTTCGCTACGCTCCAGATTTTGGCCACTGCAGACGACACAGACACGTTGCTTCCACAATGAGTCTAGTCCTAGAAGGGGAACAGTACCTGATAGAGCAGGCTGCTGATGGCTCAGAGCGCACCATATCAAGAAAAAAGGGTGACTACGCTCTGGCTAAAGCAGATGCTAGCCCGCACTTGGAGCATGGGGGGGAAAGCGGAGGCGTTGTCTTGTTATCGATGGTGGCTTTGGATGGTATTTTGTTTGAGTATTTTGGTGAAGCACCTGACGATACATGGACTGTCTCCGTTTCGGAGTTTGTGCGAGACTGGAACTCGGGAGTAAGCTACGGAAGTAAACGTCATTAGCGTCTCCGTTTTTCGGTAACTTCAAAGCGTCATTGACGAGAAAGTGGTTCGAAGCTGAACTAGGAAGGTCTATCGATGCTGGCAACTTGGTTGTTTTTGATTTACACCATTGGTAATGTGACAAGCGCTGAGGAAATCGAAGAACTTCACGACTGCGTTCAGTGTCCAGAGCTCGTGATAATTCCAAGTGGTCAATTCGATATGCGTTTTCCGCCGAGCACATCGGGACGCGGTCACAATGTGGGCCTCTATCATACGGTGAGCTTTGATTATCGCTTCGCTATCGGTAAATTCGAGGTGACAAGGGGGCAGTGGTTAGCCTGTGTCCAGGACGGCGAATGTCCCGACATTACCAATGCGGTAGAAACGCCGAGCACGCCAGTCGTAAATGTTACGTGGGGTGAGGCGAAAAAATACACGCGATGGTTATCTAAGAAAACCGGGCATACCTATCGTTTACCCTCTTATTCTGAGTGGGAATACGCTGCGCGATCGGGAAGGGGAATGAATAGATATTTCAATGTGCCGCTTTCTGAAATATGTCTTTACGGCAACACTTACGATCAATCAGCCGATAGGGCTTTAGATCTTGGTTTAGCAACGTCTCCTTGCGACGATAGCTCAGAGGCGATCTCCGTCGTGGGTCGTTATGAGCCAAATAGATTTGGTTTATACGATGTGATTGGTAATGTCTCGGAATGGATTGAGGATTGTGCTGGACCCATAGTTAGGGCAGCTTACCCAATCGACGGACAACCATGGTTGGGGGGAGATTGTGAGTTACGAGGGTTTAGGGGAAGTTCATGGTTAAATAATGAAAACACGTTTGTCTTTGAGTCTTCTGTTTTTAGATCACATGGGTCACGAGCAGATGATTTGGGGTTCCGAGTAGCGCGAGAGATGCCTTAATACGGGAGTTGAAGGTCATATGTCCAACGACAATATATTGTTGCCATCAAACAAGAAATTTGGGATCGTGATGGGATTTGTTGCCATATCTTTTGGAGGATTTGTTGTTTTTCACCAAATCCGGCTAATAGGATATGTATTGCTGTTAGTAGGCTTTTTATTAATTTTCGGTGCGCTTAAAAACTCTGAATGGTTGTCCCCGCTTAACCGTGCGTGGATGAGGTTTGGTGAGTTGCTCGGAAAGGCGGTGAGCCCGATCTTACTTAGCCTTATATTTTTCTCTATTTTTTTTCCTGTGAGTTTATTTTTTAAGCTTATTGGTAGAGACGAACTGAAACTACGTCGAGTGCCATTGACGAGCTATTGGGTTGAGAAAAAAGAGAGAGCACATGCGCCAAAATCTTTTAGGCGCCAATTTTAATAGGAGATTGTTAAGTTGGATTTAATAAAAGAGCTATGGGAGTTTCTGCGTGAGCGGAAGAAATTATGGTTAGCTCCAATAGTCATTATTTTAGTCGTCTTCGGTGGGCTATTGATGCTGGCCCAGGGTTCAGTGATAGCGCCCTTCATTTACACGATATTTTAGTGGCCCAAACTTAGCATGTATCTACTTGGAATTTCTGCTTTCTATCACGATAGCGCTGCCTGCTTGCTCAAAGATGGCAAAATCATTGCGGCAGCTCAGGAGGAGAGATTCACGCGAAAAAAGCATGATTCTGCTTTCCCCTCAGAGGCGATCAAATATTGCTTAACCGAAGCCAACATTGACCCGAAAGAATTAACAAACGTTATCTTTTATGAAAAACCGTTCGTGAAGTTTGAGAGACTCCTTGAGACATATTTCGCGTTCGCACCCCGAGGTTTAAGGAGTTTTTGTAAGGCGATTCCTGTTTGGGTGAAGGACAAAATTTTTCAAAAAACGGTTTTGGTTAATAGCTTAAATGAGGTTCTTGGATCTGATGTTGATTGGAAGGGTAAATTACTTTTTTCTGAGCATCACCTTTCCCATGCGGCGAGCGCGTTTTATCCATCTCCATTCCGTAGCGCTGCGATTTTGACTTTGGATGGAGTGGGCGAGTGGACGACGGCATCTATCGCGGTTGGGTCGAACAGTTCTCTTGAAATTATCAAAGAAATTCACTTTCCCCATTCGATTGGGTTGTTGTACTCAGCGTTCACCTATTATCTAGGGTTTAAGGTTAATTCTGGCGAGTACAAGGTCATGGGGCTTGCTCCGTACGGAAAACCGATTTATGCCAAGTTAATACGAGATCATCTTATCGATGTTGCGGATGACGGTAGTTTTCATCTTGACATGCGCTACTTTGAGTTTGCTACCGGACTAACAATGACGAGCAAGAAATTTGATGGCTTGTTCGGTGCGCCCCCTAGGGAACCAGAAACTCTACTCACGCAGCGTGATATGGATTTAGCGGCATCTATTCAATCAGTGACCGAGGACGTGGTGGTTCGACTTGGAAAAAATATCCGAGAGATAACAGGCGAAAAATATTTATGTCTCGCCGGCGGCGTAGCGCTCAATTGTGTAGCAAACGGCGTACTCAGAAGAGAAAAGATATTTGATGATATTTGGGTTCAACCTGCTGCCGGTGATTCAGGCGGGGCGCTCGGCTCTGCGCTCGTAGCTTGGCACTTGTATTGTGGCTCCGATCGGAGCATTACTACCGATAGCGATGGGATGTTTGGATCCTACCTCGGACCGAAGTACTCCAATGAGCAAATTGAGCAGCAATTTCTGGCATGTGGAGCCAAGTTTGAAAAATTTGACGATCGTGAACTAATTGAGCGTACCGCCGAAGCGCTTGTCGAGGAGAAGGCGATAGGTTGGATGCAAGGGCGTATGGAGTTTGGCCCGAGAGCTCTAGGTGCGCGAAGCATCATCGCGGATCCCCGTTCGCCGCGCATGCAAAAACAATTGAATCTCAAAGTGAAATTTCGAGAAAGCTTTCGGCCCTTCGCGCCCAGTGTTTTAGCGGAGGATGCGGACGACTGGTTTGAAGAAGGTGATGCGAGCCCTTATATGTTGTTTGTTTCGAATGTTAAGCAAGATAAAAGATTGGAAATCGATGCTAAAACAGATCTCTTCGGTATTGATAGGCTCAACGTCACGCGTTCACTTGTTCCTGCGATTACCCACGTAGATTACTCTGCGCGTTTGCAAACCATCCACAAAGAGACAAATCCAGTTTTCCATGCGCTTGTTTCGTGTTTTAAGGAGAAGACGGGTTGCCCGATGGTCGTTAATACTTCATTTAATGTGCGTGGCGAGCCAATAGTATGCAATCCTACCGATGCGTTCAGGTGCTTTATGGGTACAGATCTAGACGTGTTGGTCGTGGGAAATTATTTTTTGAGAAAAGGTGATCAGAATTCCGATCTTTTTGATAAGTACCAGGAAAAATATGATTTGGACTGAGCGCTCAGTGGTTGACACGATTTAAAATAGCGTAAATATATTAAAATTTGATTGAGTTAGATCAAATTTACAGAGAGAAAAATTATGTCAGCTGAAAAAATTCTTGAAGGTAAAACCATTATTGTTACGGGTGCTGCTACGGGTATCGGTCAAGGCTTCTCTTGCGCGGCTGCGGCCCATGGCGCCAAGGTGGTTGTTGCGGATATGAATCCGGGCAATGAGACAGTTGATCTGATAAGAAATTCGGGCGGGCAAGCTGAGTACGTGAAAGTTGATGTGAGCGATCAGTCGTCGACTGATGAGATGGCTAAGTTTGCAAAGGACTGGGCTGGAAGTGTCGATGGCCTGATAAATAACGCAGCTTACTTCAGAGAGGTTAAGTTAACGCCATTTGAAGAAATTGATATGGCAGTTTGGGACCGAATCTTTGATGTTAACGTAAAGGGAATTTGGCAGTGTTGTAAGTCTGTGATGCCTCATATGCGCTCTGGTAATGGAGGAAGCATTATTAACATTTCATCAGTCGTGGCTGTTGCTGGTCAGCCGGGATATCTTCACTACGTCGCAACGAAAGGCGCGGTTTTGTCGATGACCAAAGGCCTTGCCAAGGAGTGTGGGGCTGCCAATGTACGCGTTAATGCGATCGCTCCAGGTTTTGTTATCACTGACGCGACAAAGAATCGACCCATTGAGTGGCAGCAGAGCTTTTTAAAAGCGCGTGCGATATCTCGAGAGCAGCGCCCAGAGGATTTGGTAGGCACCGCCGTTTATCTACTGTCAGATCTAGCAGCTTTCGTTTCTGGCCAAACCATTGTTGTGGATGGTGGGCACATCATGTACTAACTGTATGAATGCCACAGAGAACAATTCTATGGCATCCATACGTTGCGTCAATTAGGCAAATTGCTCTTCCTCGGTGGAGCCCGAGATAGCTGTCACTGACGATTTTCCTGCTTGGACTACTTGCATAACATCATCAAAGTAGCTTGTTCCAACTTCATGCTGATGACGTGTTGCTGTATATCCTTTATTTTCGGAAGAAAACTCAGCTTCTTGGAGCTTGACATAGGCAGACATGTTATCTCTAGCATACCCGTGCGCTAACTCAAACATCGAGTGATTAAGAGCATGGAAACCAGCAAGTGTTATGAATTGGAACTTATAACCCATTGCCCCAAGCTCTCGTTGGAATTTGGCGATCGTTGTGTCGTCTAGATTCTTTTTCCAGTTGAAAGAGGGAGAGCAGTTGTAAGCGAGCAGCTGGTCTGGATATTCTTTGTGAATTGCATCAGCAAATTTTTTGGCAAATTCAAGATCCGGTGTGCCCGTCTCGCACCAAATTAAATCTGCGTAAGGAGCGTATGCCAATCCTCTTGAGATTGCCTGCTGAATACCGTTCATAACTCGGAAGAATCCCTCTGACGTTCTTTCTCCTGTGCAGAAGGGTTTGTCGTTGTCGTCTATATCTGAGGTCAGGAGGTTCGCGGCTTCCGAATCAGTTCTTGCTAAAAGAACGGTCGGAACCCCCATTGTGTCAGCGGCAAGGCGGGCAGCAATAAGCTTCTGAACAGCCTCCTGTGTTGGGACTAAAACTTTACCCCCCATGTGACCACATTTCTTTGCCGACGCCAGTTGGTCTTCAAAGTGAACGCCAGATGCACCTGCTTCAATCATCGCCTTCATGAGTTCAAACGCATTTAACACTCCACCAAACCCTGCTTCTGCATCGGCGACTATAGGGGTTAACCAGTCAATTTCATTACCTCCTTCAGAGTGTTGAATCTGATCGGCTCTCAAGAGCGCACAGTTAATTTTTTTAACGATCGAGGGGACGCTGTTCACGGGGTAGAGTGATTGATCTGGGTACATCTCACCTGATAAATTCGCATCAGCAGCCACTTGCCATCCAGAGAGATAAATCGCTTTTAACCCTGCTCGTACCTGTTGCATAGCTTGATTCCCGGTGAGGGCGCCTAGTGAATTAACGAATGGCTCTTCATTGACTCGTTTCCATAGTTTTTCAGAGCCGATTTTTGCTAAGGTGTGCTCGATATTTATCGAACCTCTTAAACGAACTACGTCTTCAGCGGTGTACGGGCGAGTAACATTTTTCCAACGTGGGTTTTCTGCCCAGTCCTGCTCTAATTGTTTAATTTGTGTCTCTTTAGTCATACCCCATCTCCATTTTTATAGGTTGGTAGGTCGGGATTTATGGTGGTCCTGATTTATCCCTCGACTAAAATTAAAGAAAAAAGTGTGGCGATGCAAAATTTTTTTACATAAAAAATATTATATATATAAAACAATATATTAATTATTTTGTAATGGTAATATTTTGTAATATAAAAACAATTTTCAGAAAAATATGTTCTTTTGCAACACGTTTTTTATATTTTTATTTTTTGTTATCTGGCCTGTACGAAAGAGGAATAGGCCTCAGTACGGTATGATGCGGGGTTTTTGACGTTCTCCCTCAGAAATTAGGGGGAATGTCTCAGATCTAGCAAGGAAAAAGTTAAAAATGGCATCAAAAAATTCGAATGTTGATATCGTTTACACGATCGTAGATGAAGCACCGGAGTTGGCGAGTGCATCGCTTCTCCCAATCATTAAAAAGTTTTGCTCGTTAGCAGGAATTTCAGTCGGAACAATGGATATATCATTGGCTGGAAGAATCATAGCGGCTTTCCCAGAAGGATCAGATGACACTGACGACCTGGCAGCCCTAGATCGAATCGTGAAAACAAGAGAGGCGAATGTAATCAAGCTGCCAAATATTTCAGCATCCGTCCCTCAGCTGGTTGCGGCAATAAAGGAATTGCAAGCGCAGGGGCGTTCAATACCAGATTATCCCGAGGAGCCAAAGGATGAAATTCAAAAAGAGATAAGAAAAAAATATGATGCTATTAAGGGATCTGCAGTCAATCCTGTGCTGAGGGAGGGTAATTCAGACAGAAGGGCCGCTAAGGCGGTTAAACAGTATGCGAAAAACAATCCTCACTCTATGGGGGAGTGGAGTGCATCTTCAAAAACGCATGTTTCCTCGATGAGCGGCAGTGATTTCTACGCAAATGAAAAATCGAGAACGATATCTGCAGACGAGGTAGGGGCCGCGTCGATTGAGTTTGTGTCCGATGATGGCGGAACATTTCCTCTTAAGAAAAATATCGATTTGCAAGAAGGGGCAGTTGTTGACGCAAGTTTCCTGAGTGTGAAATCGCTCAGAGAGTTTTTGAAACAGCAAATAGAGGATGCAAAAAAGGAAAATATTCTCTTCTCCGTTCATCTAAAAGCCACCATGATGAAGGTCTCCGATCCAATAATTTTTGGGCATGTTGTTTCAGTATTTTTTGACGAAGTTTTTAGTAAGCACTCCGAAATACTAGATTTGGTTGGCGCAGACCCCAATGCGGGTTTAGGGGACATTCTCTCTCGTCTCAAAGATCACCAAGAAGTTCTTGATGACGTTGCCGGCGCGATGATTAACGGCCCGAAACTCTACATGGTAGATAGTAACCGCGGGATAACGAATTTACATGTTCCCTCCGACGTTATTATTGACGCATCAATGCCAGCTGTTATTCGAGCTGGCGGGATCGGTTGGGGGCCCGATGGGGATGAGCAAGACGTCAAATGTGTGATTCCTGATAATTGTTATGCGCCAATTTATGATGAGACGATAAAGTTTTTT
>JAURFP010000048.1 GCA_030834275.1 Burkholderiales bacterium
AGCAGGGAGGAATTTAGCCGTTCTTGTAGAAGCTGCGGTGCGAAATTACGTGCTACAACTTCGAGGCATTGACAACACTGCCGAATTCATCCAGCGACAGGAAAAACACATGCAGCAATAACGCGGTTGAATCGGACTTAGATTATTTAAAGTCACGCATCAATGATTAAAAAGTAACGAGCGTTAAACAGAACTTTTTCTTCTTGCTACTAAAGCTATTATTTTACGAACGACTTTCGGGATCGGATGATTGTCCAGATCGCTCATATGTATCCATGCGCTGTTGTTAATCAGACGAGGACGCCGACTGGAAGAAATCTCTATAAGAAAGGCTCGGATTGCGATTTTTAGGTGCGTAAGTTCATGAGTTAGCGCTGGCAGTTGCGATATTTCTCCAAACTGAAATTTATTTTGTTGTAGCAAAAACGGTAACTTAATTAATTGATCATTCGTGCATTCTGGGAAATTTAAAAGATCGGGCCATATTCCTGAACTTGATCCTTTTTGAAGAATGATATGAGCGCCTCTTTTAAAGACTAAATAATTCTTAGTCACCACGCTCTTTTGCCTCGACTTTGGCTTTTGGTTTACATCAAATAATCCTCGTGCATATGCATAGCAATGCTTATTCAAAGGACAAAGTTCACAGATAGGAGCACTCGGCTTACAAATTCCGGCCCCCAAGTCCATCAAGCCTTGGGTATACTCAACTATACCTTCACTCGGAACCAAGTCATCGACCAAACTCCATAGCTGATTTATCGAATGAGTAGCTCCAACATCTAAGACGTTATAGAAAAATCGGGTCACTACGCGCTTTACATTTGCATCTAAAATTGAAAATCTTTCATTGAACGCAAAAACTAAAATTGCACCTGCAGTTGATTTTCCTATCCCTCGAAGTCCGACTATAGATTCGAAGTCACTCGGAAATCTTCCACTGTATCGTGTGTTTATAGTTCGAGCAGCTTGGTGCAAGTTACGAGCACGACTGTAATATCCCAGTCCACTCCAAATAACAAGAACAGAATCAAGATCAGCCTCGGCAAGTGATCGAATACTCGGAAACTTTTTTAGAAATTTTAAATAGTAAGGGATGACCGTCTTTACCTGAGTTTGCTGAAGCATCACCTCTGATACCCAAATCTTGTAAGGGTCTCTAGTCTTCTGCCATGGCAAATCATGACGTCCATTCTTTAATTGCCAAACAGAAACTTGCGAGGCAAACCAATCTTTGATCGACTCATCTAGGCCGAGCATTTTATTCCCCTATCCACCAACTAATTAGCCAAATCAGCGCATCGTATGATCGTTCCGGCATGAACCATTTAAGAAAACCGACAAACCCGATTCGATCACTCATTTTAATTCAACGCGATCGTTATTGCGTTTTCGAGAAGATGATAAAATCACGCAAATTTAAGGATAGCCGCTATCATGATTTCGGTACAAATAAATGGGAAAGAAAAGGTATTCGCTACGGAAGTAAATTTGGAATGGGTTATCGACTCATTATCACTTCAAAATAGAAAAATTGCAGTCGAAATAAATGAGCAAATAATACCGCGCAGTGAGTATACGAAAACCCTGATCAAAAGTGGTGACAGTATCGAGATCGTAGCTGCTGTGGGTGGTGGATAGACGCCTTCCAACGAATAACCAAATTCTTTACAGCTTCGCATGGATAATTTAAAGATTGGCAACTCTGAGTACTCTTCTAGACTGATAGTAGGGACTGGTAAATACAAAAATTTCGAACAAACTAAAACGGCGATTCTCGCGAGCCAAGCCGAGATTGTGACCGTAGCGATCAGGCGGACAAACCTCGGGCAAAACCCGTCCGAACCCAACTTATTGGACTTTATATCGCCGAAAGAATTTACGATCCTCCCAAATACTGCAGGCTGCTATAACGCTGAGGATGCGGTCCGCACGCTTCGGCTAGCTCGAGAGCTACTTGATGGGCATACTTTGGTGAAACTCGAAGTATTAGGAGATCCCAAAACCCTCTTCCCGGATGTTTCGGAAACTATCCTTGCAGCCACCGAATTGGTAAAAGATGGATTTGAAGTCATGGTCTACACCTCTGATGATCCAATTATTGCAAAAAAATTAGAAGACATTGGGTGTGTAGCCATAATGCCGCTTGCATCCCTCATCGGATCAGGAATGGGAATCCTCAACCCTTGGAATCTTGAAATTATCATTGCGAATAGCGATATCCCTGTGATAGTCGATGCAGGTGTTGGTACGGCCTCCGACGCAGTAATAGCGATGGAGCTTGGTTGTGACGCGGTCCTAATGAATACTGCTATTGCTCACGCTCAGAATCCGGAAAAAATGGCCAGTGCTATGAGATTAGCGGTACTGTCTGGTAGACAAGCATTTTTAGCAGGAAGGATGAAGAAAAATATCTATAGCGCTTCTCCGTCCTCTCCAGAAGACGGATTGATTGCTGGAAAAACTTAATAGGATTTCTTGTAATGCGTGAAAGAGAGATCAGTAAAACTAACCGAGATCATCGAAAAATTCGATCGTATGTTATCAGGGGTGGAAGAATATCTGACTCACAAAGAATCGCTCGGGATCTAATCTTCTCCACATATGGCATCTCTTTCTCTCGATCCGAATTGAATTTGGAATTTTTATTCCCACATCGTCAGAAACTAATATTAGAAATTGGTTTTGGAATGGGTGATGCCACTCTAGAAATTGCGGAACAAAACCCAGATGTAAACTTTATTGGCATTGAGGTTCACCCTCCCGGGGTTGGAAGAGTACTCAGTCAAATCGAGAAAAAAGGCTTGTCGAACTTACGAGTAATTGAGCATGATGCAGTCGAGGTACTGCAACATATGTTTCCTGATGCGTCAATCAACGGTATACATATTTTTTTTCCTGACCCGTGGCCGAAGAAACGTCACCATAAGCGACGCCTGATAAACAGCACCTTGCTAACTCTCATGGAAGCCAAGCTGATCGACGACGGATACGTTCATATCGCCACCGACTGGCAAGAATATGCCGCCGAAATCAAAGCATTACTTTCCAACAGTAAAAATTTCTCTGTCGACTCCAAAAGCTACACTACAGGCCCTATGAACCGACCCCCCACAAAATTTGAGAACAGAGGAAAAGCCTTAGGACATCGAATCTCGGACATTATTTTTAGAAAAAATTAAACTAACAAAATACTTCAAGCAAATCATTTAGGAAATTTATACCCAGCTCGGTCGGCTGAAATCTGCTTCGTGAGTTGACCAGCAATCCTCTTTTTATCGCAACATCAACTTGTTCTCGAATAATCCTGTCAGAGATGCAAGCTCTTTCAGAAAAAAGATTTTGATCTACGCCTTCGACCAATCTGAGTGCATTCATAAAAAATTCTAATGGCCTATCGCATTCCTTAACTTCCGAAGAACTTTGAATTGCAGATTTTCCTAACGAAATAGCATTAATGTATTTATCTGGATGCTTAAGACGCACACTTCTTCGAATGCCAGAACCCTGCGTTATTTTTGAGTGTGCGCCAGCGCCAATCCCCAAATAATCCCCAAATTCCCAATAGTTCATATTGTGATCACATTTCTCACCATTGCGACAGAAAGCAGATACCTCGTACCTGGACAAACCAGACTGACACATTGAGCTTAGTATTAACTCCTGCATCTCATAGGCCACTTCATCTTCGGGGACTTTCGGTGTGTATTTGTAGAAATAAGTGTTTGGCTCTATCGTGAGCTGATAATAAGAGATGTGCCCGACACCAGAACCTATGGCCAAATCCAAGTCGTCTTTCAATGCACTTATTTTTTGGCCCGGTAAGGCGTACATTAAATCGATATTTACGCGGTCAAACACCTCGTTGGCTGCATTTACTGCTGCTCTCGCCTCGACCCCCGAGTGTATACGTCCGAGTGACCTCAAAAAGTGGTCATTGAAGCTTTGCACCCCAATACTCAACCTGGTAACACCCGCATTCCGAAACTCCTTAAATTTGTTAATTTCAGAAGAACCAGGGTTAGCTTCCATAGTAATTTCTAAATTTTTCTCCCAGTTAACCATTGATTTTATCGAACAAACTAGTTTATCTATTAAAGCACTAGGAGTCAGAGAAGGGGTTCCGCCGCCGATAAAAATACTTTTTACAGCCCGTCCATTTAGATCCTCCAATGAATTCGATAGATCAAGAATGAGGCAATCAATATAACTCTCAAAGTCAGTTGGACCTTTGACTTCGTGTGAATTGAAATCACAGTAAGGACATTTTTTTTCGCACCATGGTAGATGCACATAAAGCGAAACAGGGATAGGATTGATCGAGGCGACCATATTTCATTCACAAGAAATTTTTAATTGGGTTTCTCCTACGCTATGCGAAATAGCTTTCCTTCAACAGCGAGATAATTTTCTGCATAGCCTTCCCTCTGTGACTCCGAACATTCTTTTGTACCAACGACATCTCAGCGCCTGTTTTATTAACTAATGGGTCATAAAAAATTGGATCATAGCCAAAGCCTCCACTTCCTCTAGGGCCCTCCATAATCTCCCCGTGCCATCTTGCATCAGCCACCAATGGCGTCGGATCCTCCGCAGACTTCACAAACACAATGACGCAGTAATAATGACAAGAACGGTTACTAGATCCTCTTAATCGTTCAAGCAAAAGCTGGTTATTAGCCTCATCGGTAGAGGCCAAACCGCTAAAACGAGCAGATCTGACACCGGGAGAACCGCCAAGAGCATCGACACAGATACCTGAATCATCGGCGAGTGCTGGGAGACCAGACAAAGAGCTAGCATGCCGGGCTTTTACCAAAGCATTTTCTAGAAATGTAGCGAATGGCTCTTCAGGCACGGGGATCCCCAAATCTGCCTGCCTAATCACTTTAATCCCGAGCTCCGAAAGCAATTTTTGGAATTCCCTAACTTTTCCCTCGTTACCCGACGCAAGCACCAATCGGTTAACGTCCATGTTCCAATGTCTCCAAATATTCCTTTTGCTGTTCAACCAATCTCTCAATTCCTGAACGACCAACCTCAAGCATTTCATTGAGTTGACCGATGGAGAACACCTGTCCCTCAGCAGTGCCTTGGACCTCAATGATGTCGCCCACATCGGACATGACTAAGTTTAAATCCGTGTCACAAGTTGAATCCTCAGAATAATCTAAATCCAAGAGAACTCGCCCATTTTTTATACCAACGGAGATGGCTGCGATCTGACGAAGTATAGAACCCTTCGGTGTAGCCCCCGCAATCTCAAGCCCCTTTATAGCTTCCGCAAGGGCCACAAACCCACCTGTTATCCCGGCGGTACGGGTACCCCCATCAGCCTGTAAAACATCACAATCTATCTTGATAGTTCTTTCGCCAAGTAGTGAAAGATCAACACAAGCTCTCAGACTTCGTCCGATTAGCCGCTGAATCTCTTGTGTTCTGCCACTCTGCTTACCCTTGGCCGCCTCACGCTCCATCCGCGTCGCGGTAGAACGAGGGAGCATCCCGTACTCCGCCGTTATCCAACCAGAACCAGCGCCCTTGAGAAAGGTAGGGACCCTTTCCTCAATCGAGGCAGTGCATAATACTTTTGTCTTGCCAAACTCAATAAGGACAGCCCCTTCAGCCCAGCTACTCAGCCCGCGATTAAACCTTACCTCGCGTAAGTCCGTCTCAGACCTTCCATCTTCCCGCATAACCTGCCCCATTCAACTTAAAAAATACCTTAATCGAAATTTCCATTAAAAATATGAATACGTTTTAACCATCAAGTTGTATGTTATCTTTTAAATCATAATCTCTCTAAAAAACATTAAAGATACGACTCTGATGAGCCAAACATTAAGCATGACAGGTTTCGCGTCCGAATCAAGGACCAACAGTTTCGGGCGAGCAACGGTTGAAGTACGCTCAGTAAACCATCGATACCTAGACATAACAGTTAAGTTACCTGACTTCCTGAAACATGGTGAGATTGAAGTACGAAATGAGATTTCAAGAACCGTTAAAAGAGGAAAAATTGAATGTAAGGTGACATGGGAAGACTCTGAGGATATGCAAACAGAGATCCTCTCCGAAAATAAGATTCGCACCTTAAAAAACATGCAAAAAAAAGCGATGGAGATATTCGGTAATACAATCGCACCTCTCTCCGTTAATGAGCTACTCCGCTGGCCTGGCGTGATAGATGTAAACCACGTAGACAGCGCTAACGCTCTAAATGTTATTTTAGAGGCCGCGGCGGAGGCAGTAAATAAACTGAATAAAATGCGAGAAACCGAAGGCAAGAAACTAGAGACTCTTTGTCTGGAAAAGAGTGCAGAAATCATAAACATTACGAAAAAAGTCGAGCTGGCAGTACCGGTTATAAGAGAAAAGTACAAAAAACAGCTTCTCGAACGCCTCGCGCAACTAGAGGTCAACGAAACTGACAATCGTCTTCAACAAGAATTGGTAATCCACGCCTCGAAGCTAGATATCAACGAGGAACTAGAACGTTTGGAGGTTCACGCTGAATCAATCAAAGATATATTCAAGGAGGCCTCTCCAAAAGGAAAAAAGTTAGACTTCCTCATGCAAGAACTGAATCGAGAGGCCAATACGCTGGGATCGAAATCAGTCGATATTGACACTACGCAGGCCTCGATGGACCTTAAAATTGTGATTGAGCAAATAAGGGAACAAATTCAGAATATTGAGTGATATTGATGGCCCAACTATTTATTATCAGTGCCCCTTCGGGTGCAGGGAAAACAAGTTTAGTATCTGCGTTAACTGCGCAGATCCCAAATTTAGTAAAAGCGGTTTCACACACCACGAGGCAACCGAGATCTGGGGAAATTGATGGAGAAGATTATTTCTTTATATCAAAAGAGACCTTCGAGGCGATCAACTTATCAGAGGGATTTCTCGAACAAGCCTGCGTCCACGGAAATTTATACGGCACATCAAAGGAGCAAGTTGTTCATAACTTGGCTAAAGATACCAGCGTAATTTTAGAAATAGACTGGCAAGGCGCTCAGCTTATTAAGAAAAACTTTCCGCAGGCCGTATCGATTTTCGTACTACCTCCAAGTCTAGAAGAATTGGCAGTTCGGTTGAAAGCTCGAGGCAGCGATAGCTGGGAAGTAATTGAGAAAAGATTGGCAGCTGCTGAATCTGAGATGTCTCACTCCGTTGAATATGATTATGTTATTATCAACGAGCAATTTGAGGTCGCCCTCGAGAGAATAAAGAAGATCATTCAATCGACGTAGACTTATAGTTGCGACAATCTGGCTCCTTACTATTTGAACACATTAATAATCTGAGGTTTTGGCATGGCAAGAATTACAATAGATGATTGTTTGAAGAATATACCCAACCGGTTTGAACTAACGTTAGCAGCCAGTATTCGTGCTCGGCAAATCTCGATTGGTAACTCTCCACTGGTGGACGAGAACCATGACAAACCCACTGTTTTAGCATTGAGAGAAATCGCGGGCGGAAAGGTTGGAATAGAAATTTTAGGTAAAGAGGCTTAAAGCGAAAAGCTTAAGCTCTGGGATAGAAGAGTAATGACGAACGCTCTTGTGGAGAACCCAGATGATGGAGCCAATCGAGACTAACCTCCTCTCCCAACGGCGTCCAGATGAGCTTGGCGAGGGACTAGTTGAAAAAGCTTCTAGATACCTTGGAAAAGCCGATCTCGCAAAACTCAAAAACGCGTATAACTTTAGCCAAACAGCTCATGAAGGCCAGTTCAGAAAAACTGGCGATCCATATATATCTCACCCAGTAGCTGTTTCCAAAATACTTGCAGACTGGCATCTTGATTCACCTGCTTTGGCAGCCGCCCTTCTCCATGATGTAGTCGAAGATACGGCGGTTACAAAACTTGATATCGAGGAGTTATTTGGGGTCGTAGTAGCCGACCTTGTCGATGGGGTATCCAAACTCGATAAGATAAAGTTTGACTCACAAGAGGACGAACAAGCGGAAAATTTTCGCAAGATGCTTCTCGCAATGTCAAAAGATGTTCGAGTTATCCTAATTAAACTCGCTGACCGACTGCACAACATGCGTACTTTGCAAGTCATGCAACCCTCGAAGAGAGCCCGCATTGCAAAAGAAACCATGGATATTTATGCCCCAATTGCGAACCGATTGGGGTTAAACGATTTATACCGAGAACTTCAAGAGCTATCACTAACTCATTTGTACCCCAATCGCTTTAAGGTTCTGACTAAAGCACTCAAGCGAGCAAGAGGAAACCGCAAAGAATTGATACAAAAAATTCTTGATTCAATCCAAGAGGCACTTTCAAGACAAGGAATCAAAGCAACGGTAAGTGGGCGAGAGAAAACGATCTACAGTATTTATAAAAAAATGACAGAAAAAACTTTGTCATTTGCGGAGGTTTTTGATATCTATGGTTTCAGAGTTGTTGTTGGCGATGTCGCAACCTGCTATCAAGCGCTCGGTACACTCCATCAACTGTATAAGCCAATCCCAGGTAAATTTAAAGACTACATCGCCATTCCCAAAGATAATGGATATCAAAGTCTCCATAGCACCCTAGTTGGACCAATCGGAACGCCGATTGAGATCCAGATAAGGTCGGACGAGATGCACAGGATAGCCGAGAGCGGGGTTGCATCGCATTGGCTTTACAAGGATCAAGAAAGCTCCCTCTCTGAATTACAAACAAAAACTCACGAGTGGATGCAGAGCCTTTTAGAAATGCAATCTGAGAGCGGCGACTCGGCAGAATTTTTAGAGCACCTAAAAGTCGATTTATTCCCCGATGAAGTGTACGTTTTTACCCCTAAAGGAAAGATTATCTCACTACCGCGCGGGGCAACGACAATTGATTTTGCTTATGCAGTACATACTGATATTGGGAATAAATGCGTAGCTGCGAAAGTCAATCACGAATTGGCTCCACTGAATACCGAGTTAAGAAGTGGGGACCGAGTTGAAATAATCACTTCTACCAGTGCAAAACCTAACCTAGGTTGGTTACGATTTGTTGTTACTAGTAGAGCTCGTGCGCAAATAAGGCATCATACAAAAACACTACAAGACCATGAGGCGGCTAAACTAGGTGAACGTCTTCTTGGGCAAGCGATTAGCGACTTAAAAGCACAACCAGACCGGATAACCGAGTCTCGGTGGGTGCAATTTCTCCGTTCCTATGCGGGAAAAGAAAAGAAGGACATACTTAGTGAAATAGGGATTGGGAAACAATTGGCTATCGTAGTTGCCCGAAGCCTTCTCGATATTGACACCGATTCTGATAGTCATGAGATGGGACAACGTACCAGTTTAGTTATTCATGGATCTGAGGGGATGGCTCTACAGTTTGCACAGTGCTGTCATCCTATACCCGGAGATCCAATACGAGGATATATGAGGAAAGGACATGGGCTTGTGATTCATACTCACGATTGTCCGATATCTAAGCGCTCAAGAAATGATCCAAATAAGTGGATCGATGTCGAGTGGTCGCCAGACTCTAAAAAACTTTTTACGGTTTTTATTCGAGTACTTACACAAAATGGCAAAGGTGTTCTAGCTCGAATAGCATCTCAAATATCCGAAGCTGAGGCGAACATTGAAACTGTGAACTTTGAACCATCGGATACGACCCAATACGCTGAAATCAATTTTTCGATACTGGTTGCTGACCGCATACACCTAGCAAAGGTCATGCGAAAAGTTAGAGGACTTTCAGAGGTACTTAGAATAACAAGGCTCAAAAAATGAGACTTGTTATAAAAATAAAAAAAATAGTTATCGCACTGATTTATACGATCCTCGCATCGGTAGGTCATGCGGCCGACCAGAACTATGAGCGACAAGAATCACTGGAAATTGAAGGAATCAATGCTGGATGTCATGTATGCGAATGGCGACCAAGGCTACATGATAAAGCTGCTCTAGAACAATGTGGTCGTGGGCCAGACGGCAGCCCAAATAAAGGGGTATTCGAGTGCGGTTTCACGGAAGATTGTGAACGTATCTGTAACTTTATCTCTTGTATTGAAAATTAACTTGAAGCTGCGCGAGAATTAGAAAAGCCGTATAAGACGGCTTTTCTATCATTAAGAATTACCTCATGGACGAACCATCTCGCAGGTTGTGGGGAGCATAGTTTGCTCGGGCTCAATCACAAAATCTGTCTTGGTCCCTATACCAGTTCTCTCGGTGTCGAATACCACTCCATCGGTACCTTGCTTCTTAAACGTTGAAACATATACAGGCTGTATGAGCTGATGGTTATCCTCTCTTATCCAAACCCGGCCAATCTCAGAATTGTATTCACTTCCCTCGAGCGCTCTGGCAACCTGTAGTGCATTATCACTCCCCACCTTTTCTATAGCCTGGGCAAGCAGCTCCATCGCATGCCCGAGGGTGAGGAAAAATAGATCATCTCCAGCATCTGGAAACTTATCTCGATAAGCCTGAGCAATCTTATCAGACTCAGCTCCACCCACATTCAAATGCCAAGTTGTGACTTGTTTAACCTTATCTATCCCAGCGTCACCAATGGCGGTTGGACCACCAACATATCCGGCATAGTAAGTGTAGTAGTCAACATCTAGACCAGAGTCCTTACTAGCACGAATGAGTAAAGCAAGATCTGCACCCCAGTTTCCTGTTACCACCGAGTCGGCCCCTGACGCTCTGATTTCGTTCACATAAGGAGAAAAATCTTTTACCTTCCCTAGAGGATGGAGTTTCTTACCTACAATTTGAATATCGGGGCGTTTCGCAGTGATCATCTCAGATGCAGCTTTCTCAACAGCGTGGCCAAACGCATAGTCTTGGTTCAACAAATACACTTTTTTAATGGCCTTCGTCTCAGCCATCATATTGGTTAGCGCTTGCATTTTCATGTCAGCGTCAGCATCGAATCGGAAATGCCAAAAGTTACAGCGATCATTTGTCAAAGCTGGATCTACCGCACCGTAATTGAAGAAAATGATCTCATCACCTGGATTACGCTCATTATGTTTTGCGACCGCATCGGTCAGCGCTCCAGCAACAGCAGAAGAATTCGCTTGAAACATGAATTTAATCTTTTGATCAGCAAGTTGACGGAACGCTATCAATGTCTCCTGCG
>JAURFP010000049.1 GCA_030834275.1 Burkholderiales bacterium
CACTAATTTTTGTAGGTTTGAGCATATTTTGGTTAGTATATCTCAGACTAAAACGTAGCTTTCTTCGTAGTTTTGAGATGGTCAGTGAAGATTATTTTCCCGTCTTAGGGTTGTAAAGAAATTATCTGATTAAAGTAGAATGGCTCTAGATCTAAAGCCTAAGGAAGTTTGGGAAACCGCGTGATGTCTTCCATCGATATAGCAATCAAATTGAGCGACGTAGATTTTTCCTATGGGAGAAAGTCGATCTTTAAAAAGCTTAACTTATCGATTAAGCGTGGTTATGTGACTGCGATAATGGGAGGTAGCGGTTCCGGAAAGACAACAATTCTGAGGCTGGTATCTGGGCAGGTGAGACCTCAAAATGGTTTGGTTCAGTTGGATAGTGCGATCGTGACCAGTGCGTCTCGCCGGGAATTAATGGATCTACGCCAAAAAATGGGGATGCTTTTTCAGTTTGGAGCGCTTTTTACCGACCTTAGTGTTTTTGAGAATGTGGCGTTTCCGATACGTGAGAGATTTAAGTTACCCGAATCTGCTGTCCGAGACCTCGTTCTCATGAAGCTGCACGCGGTCGGGCTGCGTGGGACTGCGTCGATGATGCCGTCCGAATTGTCCGGTGGGATGGCGCGTCGGGTAGCTCTTGCCAGAACGATAGCACTGGATCCGGAGTTTATTTTTTATGATGAGCCGTTTACTGGTTTAGATCCCATATCTACCTCGGTCACGGGAAGTCTCATTCGCAAATTAAATAATGCTTTGGGCGCCACCTCGGTTTTTGTAACTCACGACATAAAAGCCTCTTTTAAGATTGCTGATGAAGTGGTAATAATCTCTGGGGGAAGGGTTGTGGTTCAGGGTTCCCCTGAGGAACTGTTTGATTCAAAGGATCCCTATGTCAGACAGTTTGTTCAGGGTGAATCAGATGGTCTGGTGCCGTTCCATATTCCAGCTGCTGATTATCGGGAAGATATAGACCTACAAAATATTACGGATCTATGAAGATTTTTTTAATTCTTTGTTCTTTTGTTGGTCGCTTGACCGTTGACGCCACTTGGAAGCTCGGCGAGGGAACCTTGTTTCTCATTCGAGTTTTACGGTCCTCTGCTGCGACAGCAATGAGACCACGATTGTTGCTTGATGAAATTCATTTTGCTGGCGTATTGTCTTTAGTGATCATCGTAGTATCCGGATTGTTCGTGGGATTGGTTCTGGGTCTCCAAGGCTATGAGACTCTAAAGCGATATGGGTCGACTGGAGCAGTTGGAACGCTCGTGGCTCTTTCTTTAGTCAGAGAGCTTGGCCCAGTAGTTTCGGCGCTACTCTTTGCTAGTCGTGCAGGGTCCGCAATAACCGCCGAAATTGGAATTATGAAAACGACAGAGCAGTTAACCGCCATGGAAATGATGGGGGTCGATCCACACTCTCGAGTGATCGCCCCGATGTTTTGGGGGGGCGTTATATCCATGCCGATCCTCTCAGCTATTTTTACGGCTATGGGAATTTTAGGAGGCTACCTCATAACTGTTGTTGTAATAGGCGTTGATTCAGGGGCATTCTGGTCTCAGATGCAGGCGAGCGTTGATTTTTGGGGCGATGTATTTAATGGGATAATCAAAAGCTGTGTTTTTGGAATCGCAGTTACAGCTATTGCGGTTTTTGAGGGTTATTTTGCTCATCCTACCGCCGAGGGGGTTTCGCGAGCGGTAACTCGTACTGTTGTAACGTCGGCACTAGCTGTGCTCGCCCTTGACTTTATTCTGACTGCATTCATGTTTACGGGAGCTTGATTATGGATAGGCGCATTGTTGATCTCTGGGTTGGTGTATTTGTAATTTTTGGGCTACTTTCGCTAGTCTTCTTGGCTTTTAAAGTTGGGAGCTCCAATTTTATTTCAGCATCTGCCAGTTACACACTTATTGCCGAATTTGACAACATTGGTGGTCTAAAGCCGAAAGCGCCAGTGAAAAGTGCTGGGGTAGTTGTTGGTCGAGTGGAGAGTGTTGATTTTGACAATCAAAGTCTTCGTGCAAAAGTGCAAGTTAGGGTTGACGAGCGATACCAGTTTCCGAAGGACAGTTCGGTGTCAATATTGACATCTGGCCTTCTGGGGGATCAGTTCATCGGAATAGACCCTGGTGGTGATGAGGATAATCTCGTTGATGGAGATCGGGTTCGAATAACTCAATCTGCAATCGTTCTTGAGAAGGTCATCGGGCAATTTCTCTACAGCAAGACCGCGGAGACGGATAAGAAGTAATTACTGTATTCTGTATTTTCTCGAAAAGAAATTTTAAGAACAGGAAAAATTAAATGATCAAAAGATTTTTATTTGTAATCCTGCTAGCGCTCTTTAGTCAATCGCAAGCTCTGCATGCTGCAAAGGGTCCAGACGAGATTGTTCGCGGGACGATAGATGCGATAATGAATGCAATCGAGAATGATGAAAAAATTAAATCTGGAGATCTTCAGCACACACTTAAATTTGTCGAAGAAAAAGTTGCTCCACGTTTTGATTTTCCGAGAATGACGAGATTAGCCGTCGGGCGGCCCTGGCGCCAAGCATCTCCCGAGCAAAAAGCTGAGTTGCTAGACCAGTTTAGAAAGCTGATGGTGAGGTCTTACGCCTCTGCGTTCACTAAATTTAGGGGAATTGTGGTTGAGGTCCAGCCGCTTCGTCCTTCCGAGAAAGAGGGGGAGGCGTTTGTGCGTTCGTTGATCCGGTTGCCCGGTGGCGTTCAACCTATATCCGTCGACTACGACATGCAGTTTGTTGAGGGCGAGTGGAAGGTGTTTGATATTCAAATTGACGGCGCTAGTTTAATCATAAATTACCGGAATATTTTTGGTCAGGAGATTGATACGAATGGGTTGGATGGGTTAATTGATAGTCTTAAAGTCAAGAACGCATCACGATAATGATTTCTTGATTTAGTCGATGATTACATTAAGTAGCTCCAGCCAACAACACCTCGAACTTTCTGGTGATTTATCGTTTTCGAATTTCTTTGTCGAGACTAGTCGTCTGAAATCCCAGCTATCCCCAATTGTAGATTCAATTGATCTTTCGGGCCTCAGGGTAAAGGACTCTACAGGTGTTTGTTTCGTTCTATTTTTGATGCGTAACGCTCGGAGACGAGTCATGTTTCATGGTATGAGTTCTTCGCTCAAGAGCCTGATTGCACTTTATGGGTTGGATGAATTCATAACTCAAGCAAGCGAATAAAACAATCTTCTATTGATGGCCGTAATCCCTAATGAATGCAATTAGTGTCCGTGACGTATATAAGTATTTCGGGACTCTGTGTGCCGTAAAAGGGGTAACGTTAGATGTCGTGGAGGGGGAGTTTTTCGGATTACTCGGACCAAACGGGGCCGGAAAGACCAGCTTGATAAATATGATTTCTGGTCTGTCGGTCGTCGATAGCGGATCAATTGAAGTCAACGGTTCAGACGTGTCCAAAGATTACCTGAGGGCGCGAAGAATGCTCGGCGTGGTCCCTCAAGAGCTCGTGTTTGATCCTTTTTTGTCTGTTTATCAGACTCTGAAATTTCAATCTGGCTATTTCGGAATTAAGCATAACGACAGTTGGATTCAGGAAATACTCGGCGCGCTCGGTCTCGATGAGAAAGCCGATTCCAACATGCGTTCTTTATCTGGGGGAATGAAACGTAGAGTTTTGGTTGCTCAGGCGTTAGTTCATCGTCCTCCAGTGATTATTCTGGACGAACCTACGGCTGGGGTTGATGTAGATTTGCGTCAAGGGTTATGGAAGTTTATTCGAGAGCTAAATGAAAGGGGGCATACAATTATTTTGACCACTCACTACCTTGAGGAGGCTGAAAGTTTGTGTGGTCGAATCGGGATGTTAAAAAAGGGTGAGTTGGTCGTAGTGGAAAAAACTGAACAGCTGCTCCAAAGTAGTGAGGGATTGACTATCAGGCTACTCATAGCCTCTGGAGATTGTCATTTGCCTGAGTCTCTAAATTCTTTCCAAACGAAGTTAATTCCTGGAGGTGCTGAAATAATTGTTCCAAATGCCAGTAATGTTGAGGAGGTCTTGGCTCATCTCAGAGTAGCAAATATCAAGTACGACTCACTTCAATTGGATCGCCGTGACCTAGAGGACGTTTTTGTCTCTGTAATGCGGTCCGGCAAGGATGGATAACCAAATGGTGGGTTTTCAGACATTGTTTTCGAAAGAAATTACCCGATTTCTTAAGGTTGGATTCCAGACTATTGGTGCCCCGGTTTTAACTGCGCTACTTTATTTGCTTATTTTTTCCAATGCACTCAGGGGACGGATTGAGGTTTACCCCGGAAGTGGTATCGATTATCTTCAGTTTTTGGTGCCGGGTTTGGCAGTGATGAGTTTGTTGCAGAACGCCTTTGCAAACACCTCATCCAGTATTGCGCAATCAAAAATGATGGGGAATATCGTTTTTGTATTACTACCACCAATCTCACATCTCGAATTTTTTCTTGCATACGTACTCGCGGCTGTGGTGAGAGGGCTAATCGTTGGTTTTGTCGTGGTTTTTGCATCCCTGCTCTTTGTGGCATTGCCAATTGAGAATTTAGTGACAATTTTGACGTTTGGATTTCTAGGTGCAACGATGTTGGGTAGTTTGGGTTTGATTGCGGGTATCTGGGCTGAAAAGTTTGATCAGATCGCCGCATTTCAAAACTTCGTGATTTTGCCCATGACGTTCCTATCAGGGGTTTTTTACTCCGTGCATGATCTCCCAAATTTTTGGCAACTTGTCTCTTACCTCAATCCATTTTTCTATCTAATCGATGGTTTTAGAGCGGGGTTCTTCGGGGTTTCAGATGTCGAAGTGTTTCATAGCCTTATTATTGTATCTACCGTCACTTTTGCTTTATCATTTGGGTGTTTTCTTTTAATTAGAGCTGGCTACAAGCTACGCTCCTAAACTTTACCGAGATAATTTTCTAATAATGATGTCGCCAGAGTTAATAAAAGCGTATTTGGAGGAGTCGATTGACTGTGAGCATCTCACGGTAATTGGCGACGGACGTCATTTTGAAGCAGTCATCGTTAGCAAGATATTCGATGGGAAAAGTAGAGTTCAGCGGCATCAAGTTATCTTTGCGGCACTCGGGGACAAAATGAAAGAGGATATACACGCTCTTTCAATGAAAACTCTCACTCCTAGCGAGTGGGAATCGCAGTAGGTCGTAATCACGCGTGGATAAACTTGTGATTCAGGGGGGGCGGCGGCTCTCCGGTAGGGTGTCGGTGTCTGGAGCTAAAAACGCAGCGCTACCGATATTATGCGCGAGTCTTTTGACACCTGAGCGCTTGTCGATTAGCAATGTGCCGCACCTGCAGGACGTGACGACAATGCTCGCGCTGCTGCGCCATCTTGGCGTTGATTTTACGTTGGAAGATGGGATGCGAGTTAGCTTAGAGGCGGGGTCTATTCGCTCCAAAGAAGCTCATTATGATCTTGTCAGGACTATGAGAGCATCTGTTTTAGTTCTGGGCCCTTTGCTTGCTCGTTTTGGAGAGGCGGCAGTATCGTTGCCAGGTGGTTGCGCGATTGGGCAAAGGCCGGTTGATCAGCACTTGAAAGGGTTGGAAGCTTTGGGGGCAAAAGTCAACATCGAGAATGGCTACATCGTAGCCCAAGCTGATCGACTGAAGGGTGCCGAGGTTGTCTTTGATTTAGTTACGGTCACCGGCACTGAAAATATTATGCTCGCAGCGTGCCTTGCTGAGGGACAGACTGTTATTCGGAATGCGGCGATGGAGCCAGAAGTTGTTGATCTCGCATCGTGTTTATCCAAGATGGGGGCGGATATCGAAGGGGCAGGCTCGGACACGATCGTGGTAAGCGGGGTTGAGTCGCTGGCTGGGTGCGAACATTCTGTGATGCCTGATCGTATTGAAGCTGGCACCTTCGCTGTTGCGAGTGCGGTTTCCTCCGGGGATGTGATAATTGACGGTATTTCGGTTGACCTTATATCGTCCACTCTTAGTTTATTAGAAGAGTCTGGAGCAGAGGTTCAGGCGGGCGATAACCAAGTACGCATTTTTGCTCCGCGTAAGCTTTTTTCAGTCAATGTAGAGACTGCACCGTATCCGCATTTCCCTACCGACATGCAGGCTCAACTTATGGCGTTAAACACTGTTTCAGAAGGCGTCGGAGAAATTACTGAGAACATATTTGAGAACCGTTTTATGCACGTTCAAGAAATGAGACGGCTTGGCGCGAATATTGCTGTGGAGGGAAACAAGGCAATCGTGCGTGGTGTTGAAGCCCTAGAGGGCGCGCAAGTGATGGCTACGGATCTCAGGGCTTCCGCGGGTTTAGTGATCGCTGGTTTGGTGGCGAAAGGGGAAACAACAGTCAACAGAATTTATCATCTCGATCGGGGTTACGAGCGGATTGAGGAGAAGCTTAGTAAACTGGGAGCACGCATTAAGCGAGTTGTGGCGTGAGATGAAGACAATTTAATATTTAGAATTTTGAGAGTTATTTTTTAATGGATGATAATTTTTCCGTAACCCTGGCTTTGTCGAAAGGGCGAATCTTGGATGAAACCCTACCCTTTTTGAAAGGAATGGGAATTCAGTTGACGGATAACCCGGATTCATCTCGAAAGTTAGTTATTGGTACTACAAAACCTGAGTTGCGGATTGTCTTGGTCCGCGCTAGCGATGTTCCCACCTATGTGCAGAGAGGCGCAGCCGACTTGGGGATCGCAGGGAAGGATGTCTTGGTTGAGCAAGACGGTGATGGCCTATTTGAGCCTGTGGATCTTGG
Source organism: Burkholderiales bacterium (assembly GCA_030834275.1). GTDB lineage: Bacteria > Pseudomonadota > Gammaproteobacteria > Burkholderiales > Eutrophovitaceae > Eutrophomonas. The sequence goes on from JAURFP010000049.1 coordinate 6,793, forward strand.
TATAGCTAGATGCAAGATGATGGTCGCAGCTCGAGAGGACTTCGATTATGATGCTGCGATCAAAAAAGGTTCGCGCATTCGAGTGGCAACCAAGTATGTGCGTTCGGCAAGAACTCACTTCGGTCAGAAGGGCGTATATGTCGATCTCATAAAATTGTATGGCTCAATGGAGCTCGCGCCTATTGTTGGGCTGGCTGACGCGATCGTTGATTTAGTATCCAGTGGCGAAACGTTGAGAGCAAATAAGCTTAAACCGGTTGAGGAGATCATGCCGATTAGCTCAAGGCTAATCATCTCGGCATCGTCTCTTAAGCTCAAGCGAGACACCATAAAGCCATTGATAGATGGCTTTCGAGATTTCTCGTTGAACAAAGTGAGTTGAAAATCGGATGCGGTATTTATCGAGCTCGGATTTAAATTTTCAGGCAGATCTAGAATCCCTGAGCCAATTCGAGGATACTGTTTCGTCTGACATATCTGCTGCAGTGGAACGTATTCTTCGATTAGTCAAAGACTCAGGAGATACTGCGTTGGTGCAGCTCACTAAAGATCTCGACCGCTATGCTGCAGATACATTTGATCAACTGATTGTCGGCACGGAAGAACTTGACTTAGCTTTTCAATCGCTTGACGCCGACCAGCGGGCGGCCTTGCAAACTGCGGCTTCAAGAATACGGGATTACCACGAAAGGCAAAAGGCGGATTCTTGGGCATACGAGGATGAGCTCGGGAACGAATTGGGTCAGAAAATTACGCCAATCGGGCGCGCAGGTATCTACGTCCCAGGAGGTAAAGCTGCCTATCCCTCTTCGGTAATGATGAACGCCATTCCGGCGATGGTGGCTGGAGTTCGAGAAATATATATGGTTGCCCCGTGTCCTGGTGGAAACGTTAGCAATCTTGTTCTTGCGGCAGCGAAGTTATCGGGCGTTTCAAAGGTTTTTAAAATCGGGGGTGCGCAAGCTATTGCGGCGCTGGCTTATGGGACTGAGAGCGTACCCAAAGTTGATAAGATTGTTGGGCCAGGTAATGCGTATGTGGCGGAGGCCAAGCGACGTGTTTTTGGAATGGTCGGCATTGATATGATAGCGGGGCCATCAGAGATACTAATTATTGCGGATGGCACCGCGAATCCAGACTGGGTTGCCATGGACTTGTTTTCGCAAGCGGAGCACGACGAATTAGCGCAGGCGATTCTCGTGTCACCGGATGAGGCTTACTTGAAGGAAGTTGAAAGCCGCATATCAAAATTAATTCCTGAGATGGCGCGCAAGGAGATCATACAGACTTCACTAAATAATCGTGGAGCAATGATTCATACTAAGTCCTTAGAAGAAGCTTGCGATGTGTCAAACATATTAGCACCCGAGCATCTCGAGCTATCCGTGCAGGATCCCGATGCTTTGCTCCCAAAAATCACATCAGCGGGAGCAATTTTTATGGGCATTCGATCCTCAGAGTCTTTGGGAGACTACTGCGCGGGCCCTAACCATGTGCTACCCACCTCTGGTACTTCTCGTTTTTCTTCTCCCTTGGGTGTGTACGATTTTCAAAAAAGATCGAGCCTGATAAAAATTTCTAAAAGGGGGTCTAATGAACTAGGGCGGGTTGCTTCGATACTAGCTAGGGGTGAGGGGTTGGAGGCGCATGCTCTCTCTGCGGAAATGAGGCTCAGTGGTGAGTAAATACTGGAGCGATATCGTTGGAGAGTTGCAACCCTACAAGCCAGGCGAGCAAGCTACATCCGACGGCGTTATTAAGCTCAATACAAACGAGAACGCCTATCCGCCAAGCCCTACAGTCGAGGAGGCAATCAAGTTTTTTTCATCAGGATCATTACGGCTATACCCCGACCCGATGAGTTTGCGCCTGAGAACCGCAATCGCCGACCTGGAGAATTTGGGAATTGATAATGTCTTCGTCGGCAATGGATCGGACGAGGTGCTCGCTCATACGTTTCGAGCCTTCTTTAAAAACGATGTCCCGGTTGTCTTTCCGGATGTAACATACAGCTTCTATCCAACGTACTGCAAATTATTCAATTTGTCTTATGGGGAAATCCCGCTTGATGATGATTTTCAATTTAGGCCTGAACTAATCCCAGCGAGGAATGGTGGGATTATATTTCCTAACCCGAATGCGCCCACTGGAATTTATCTTGATTATTCCGAAGTGGAGCTTATAGCAAGCAAGCATGCGGATTCAGTTGTCGTAATTGATGAGGCTTATGGCGAATTTGGAACTCGGTCTTCCGCTGATTTGGTGAAGAAGTATCCGAATGTGGTTGTTACCCGATCTTTTTCGAAGTCGTATTCTTTAGCAGGTGCAAGACTCGGGTATGCCTTAGCTAACAAAGATTTGATTGAGGGGCTTTACCGAATTAAAGATAGTTTTAACTCCTATCCGGTTGATCGCTTGGCTGAAGTTTGCGCGTTAGCAGCCTTGAGGGATAGAACTTATCTCAATTCGGTGATTAAGAAAATTAAAGAAAGCCGTGAAACACTGACGAATGGATTGCGTAACTTAGGGTTTCGAGTCCTGAATTCTGAGGCGAATTTTGTTTTTGTATCTCATGAAAAAATAATGGCAGAGTCCCTTTCTGTTGCCCTCAGGGAGCGCGATATCCTCGTTAGATACTTTTCCAAACCCACTCGGATCGGAAATTTTCTTCGCATAACGGTAGGTACCGAACAGCAGGTACAAAAGCTTCTTGCCTCGATGACAGAAATACTTCGATAATTTTAAGAATGTTTTGCTCGGTATAAAATATCAATCTGAATTTTTTTAGAGGTCAATGTAGAAAGATGAACAGGAAGGCTGAAGTAACCAGGGACACTCTTGAAACGAAGATAAGAGTCAAACTGAACCTTGATGGAACCGGTGTCTATAAAATTAGCACCGGGATCGGTTTTTTTGACCATATGCTCGAGCAGGTCTCAAGACACGGACTATTGGATATGGAAATTGAGGCTGATGGAGATTTGCATATAGATGCTCATCATACCGTCGAAGATGTTGGGATAACACTTGGTCAGGCCCTGAAACAGGCTATAGGAGAAAAGAAAGGTTTGGTTCGCTATGGCCTCTCTTATGTCCCCCTTGATGAGGCGTTGAGCCGTGTAGTTGTCGATTTATCTGGAAGGCCAGGTCTTTTTTATTCAGTTGAATATGTCCGTAGCCAAATAGGTGGTTTCGATGTTGATCTCATCCGGGAGTTCTTTCAAGGGCTCGTCAATCATGCAAACATCACCTTACACATCGACAATTTGAAGGGAGACAACGCTCACCACCAGGCCGAAACGATTTTCAAGGCTACAGGTAGGGCTTTGAGAGTTGCTTTGGATATTGATCCTCGAGCGAGTGGCTCACTTCCATCCACAAAAGGTTCTCTCTGAGCGTTGCAACCCAATGGAGAGGATAGCTGTTATCGATTATGGTATGGGGAACCTGCGCTCGGTTGAAAAAGCGTTAGCGGAGGTCGCCCGTTCTGCGGTAGTGAGGGTCACAGATGATCCTGAGGAAATAGCAAACGCCGATCGAGTCGTTTTTCCTGGTCAGGGGGCGATGCCAGATTGCATAGCGGAGCTCGAGCGAAGGAATCTCACTCACGTTGTCAAAACAGTTTCCCGAGAAAAACCTTTTTTGGGAATCTGCATTGGGCTGCAGTTGCTTTTCGAGTTCAGCGAGGAAGGGGATTGTGAGGGGTTGTCGATTCTTCAGGGAGAGGTGAAGAAATTTCGACCCGACCGGTTGGGCGCATTTGGAGAAAAATTCAAGGTGCCGCACATGGGATGGAATTCAG